>NZ_DAMCAM010000018.1:0-50593 GCF_032059615.1 Melaminivora sp.
CTACTACGTCGTGGCCCACTTCCACTACGTGCTGGTGGCCGGCTCGCTGTTCGCCCTGTTTGCGGGCTACTACTACTGGAGCCCGAAGTGGACCGGCGTCATGTACAGCGAGACGCGCGGACGCATCCACTTCTGGGGTTCGATGATCACCTTCAACATCACCTTCTTCCCCATGCACTTCCTGGGGCTGGCGGGCATGCCGCGCCGCTACGCCGACTACCCCATGCAGTTTGCCGACTTCAACATGATCGCCTCGCTCGGCGCCTTCGGCTTCGGCCTGATGCAGGTGTATTTCTTCCTGTTCGTGGTCGTGCCCGCCATGCGCGGACGCGGCGCGCCTGCGCCCCAGCGCCCCTGGGAAGCAGCCGAGGGGCTGGAGTGGGAGGTGCCCTCGCCCGCGCCCTTCCACACCTATGAAGTGCCGCCCAGGCTCGACGCCACCGCCACGCGCGTGATCGGCTAATGCCAGGCCCCGCCATGGAGCGCTCCGCCATGCCCCTGCCCGAAGACAAGAGAAAGGCCAACCTGCGCCTGGCGCTGATCCTCGCCTCGCTGGCGCTGATCTTCTTTGCCGGCTTCGTGCTGCGCATGGTCTGGCTGGGCTGAGGAAAGGGGCAGCCATGGGCCTGAAGCACGAGAACCTGCGCATGGTCGGCAAGCTGGCCGTCATCACGCTGGGCATGTTCGCCTTCGGCTACTCGCTCATCCCCATCTACAAGCGCATCTGCGAGGCGACGGGCATCAACATCCTGACCCTGTCCGAGCGCCTGGTGCCGGGCAACGGCACGGCCGGGCCGCTGGCCCGGGTGCCGGTCAACACGCAGGTGGACACCAGCCGCACCATCACCGTGGAGTTCGACGCCAACGCGCGCGGCCCCTGGGAGTTCAAGCCCGCGCAGCGCTCCATCCAGGTGCACCCGGGCGAGCTGGCCACCGTGATGTACGAGTTCCAGAACGTGCAGAACCGGCGCATGGCGGCGCAGGCCATCCCGAGCTATGCGCCGCGCCAGGCCGCGCCGCACTTCACCAAGCTCGAATGCTTCTGCTTCAGCCAGTACACGCTGGAGCCGGGCGAGAAGAAAGAGTGGCCGGTGGCCTTCGTGATCGACCCGCGCCTGTCCAAGGACGTGACCACCATCACCCTGTCCTATACCTTCTTCGAGGTCGGCGGCAAGACGCCGGCCGCGCCGCAGTCGGCGGCTGCCGCCCCGGTGGCTCCTGCCGCGGAGGCCGGGACGTGAACGGCCCTCGGCGCCCCGGCGGGTCCGGCCCGTCGCCGCGCCGCGCCTCGCTGGCGCGCTCGGTGCGGGCGGTGGCCTGGTCGCTGATCGGGCTGCGCGCGGGCAAGGAGTACCGCCAGGATCTGCAGAGCATCCAGCCGCTGCACGTGATCCTGATCGGGCTGCTTGCGCTGTTCGGTTTCGTGCTGCTGCTGATTGCAGTGGTCAAGTGGGTCGCCTGACGGGCCGCACGGACCCCGCAGCGGCAGCGCACAAGGCGAGAGACACGCAGAACTTCGAGAACCAGGAGCTGACATGAGTGCAACCACCCCAGGCGCCACGCCCTATTACTACGTCCCGGCGGAGTCGCGCCACCCGGTGCTTGCCGCCATCGGCCTGTTCTTCGTGATCCTGGGCGCCAGCCAGTGGATCAACGGTCATCAGTGGGGCAAGTGGTCCTTCTGGTTCGGCATCGCCTGGTGGCTGTTCGTGCTGTTCCAGTGGTTCCGGGAAGCCGCGCGCGAGAGCGAGCAGGGCCTGTACGGGCACCGGATCGACCTGTCCTACCGCTGGAGCATGAGCTGGTTCATCTTCTCGGAGGTGATGTTCTTCGGCGCCTTCTTCACCGCCCTGTGGTGGGCCCGTGCGCACTCGGTGCCGGCGCTGGGCAGCCTGGACAACAGCATCCTCTGGCCCGGCTTCAAGGCCGTGTGGCCCAGCCTGGCGGCCGGCGCCACCGCCTCGCCCGCGGGCACCGTCGAGCCCTTCCAGACCGTCGGGCCCTTCTGGCTGCCGACCATCAACACCGCGCTGCTGCTGACCTCGGGCGTGACGCTCACCATCGCCCACCACGCGCTGCGCTCCGGCCAGCGTGCCCGCACCATCGCCTTCATGTGGGTCACGGTGCTGCTGGGCATCACCTTCCTGTTCGTGCAGGGCTACGAGTACTACCACCTCTACACCGAGCTGAACCTGAAGATGAACTCGGGCGTGTTCGGCTCGACCTTCTTCCTGCTCACGGGTTTCCACGGCTTCCACGTCTTCGTCGGCATGCTGATGCTGTTGTTCATCACGCTGCGGCTGCAAAGCGGCCACTTCACGGCCGAGCGCCACTTCGGCTTCGAAGGCGCGGCCTGGTACTGGCACTTCGTGGACGTGGTGTGGCTGGGGCTGTACATCCTGGTCTACTGGATGTGACCGGCCGGCAGGCATCGCCCGAAAGCAAAAAAGCGCCGCGAGGCGCTTTTTCCACCGATGAAATATCAAAAATGAGAGCTGTAGGTCAAGCTTTGGCGCGGGTTTCAAAGGGTTTTTGCCTAAGGCGAGGAGGGCAGTCCGGTCGGCTGGATCCAGCCGAGCTTCCATGCCGCCAGCACGCACAGGAACAGCACCACCGACAGGCCCACGCGCAGCGCCAGTGCCCAGGCCATGCGCGCGCCGCGCCGCCGGTCGTCGGCGGCGTCGCGGCTGCCGCGCATCATAAAGAACAGCGCCGACGCCAGGCTGGCGAGGATGGCGAGAAAGGCCAGGGCGACGAGGATTTTCATGGCGGCTGGGGCAGCGTGGGGCGGATGCAGGCGCGGCCTGCGAAAAGGCGCCCGGCCGGCCGCGCCGGGCGGGGCGCCGCAGGGGCGAACGCCGGATGACGGGCCATTATCCGGCCAACACCGCGCGCGTGCGCTGGCGCTTCTGGATCGTCACGGTCGCTGCCGTGGCGGCGCTGGTGCTGACCGCGTCGCTGGGCCGCTGGCAGCTCGGGCGCGCAGCTGACAAGCAGGCTCTCCAGGCGGCCATCGAGGAGCGCGCCGCCCGGGCGCCAGCCACGGGCGACGAACTGCTGCGCGCCGCCCGCGCCGGGGGCGATCTGCAGCAGCTCCTGCACCGGCGCGTGCAGCTGCGCGGGCAGTGGGCGCCCGAAGCCACGGTCTTCCTGGACAACCGCCAGATGCACGGCCGGCCCGGCTTCCACGTGCTCACCCCGCTCCTGCTGGCCGGCGCACCGCCGGCAGCCGTGCTGGTGCAGCGGGGCTGGGTGCCGCGCGACTTTCGCGACCGCACGCGCCTGCCCGATGTGCCCACGCCCGCCGGCGAGGTGCTGGTGCAGGGCCGCATGGCTGCCGGGCCTGCGCGGCTCTATGAATTTGCCCCGGCCGCTGGCGAGCAGGGCGATTCGCGCATCCGGCAGAATCTGGACGTCGCCGCCTTTGCCGAGCAGACGGGCCTGCCCCTGCTGGCGCTGTCGGTGCTGCAGACTGGCGCCGCGGCCGATGGGCTGCAGCGCGACTGGCCTGCGGCCGACAATGGCGTGGACAAGCACTACGGCTACGCGTTTCAATGGTTCGGGCTGTGCGCCCTGGTGGCAATCCTCTATGTCTGGTTCCAAATCCTGCGGCCCCTGCGCGCCCGCCAGTCCTGAGCCCCTGGGCCTGACCGTGCACGACCTGCCGGCCACGGGTGAGGCGCTGGCCGCCGTCGAGCGCTCGCGTCGTGGCCGATGGCAGATGCTCGGGTTGCTGCTGGTCTGCGCGGCGCCGGTCATCGCCTCCTACTTCACCTACTACGTGGTGCGGCCCGAGGGGCGGCGCAACTTCGGCGAGCTGATCGAGCCCCAGCGCGCCATGCCTGCGCTGGCCGCAAGCGCCCCCGATGGCAGCGCCCCCCGTGCCCTCGCCGAGCTGCAGGGCCAGTGGCTGCTGCTCAGCGCCTCGGGCGGCGCCTGCGACGCGCAGTGCCGCTCCAACCTGTATCTGCAGCGCCAGCTGCGCGAGAGCATGGGGCGCGAGAAGGACCGCGTGGACTGGGTCTGGCTGATCACCGACGACGCGCCCCTGCCCCAGGACATCGCGCCGGCCCTGGCCCAGGCCACCGTCCTGCGCGTCGATGGCGACCAGCTCGCCCGCTGGCTGGCGCCGGCCGATGGGCACGGTCTGGACGAGCACGTGTACGTGGTCGATCCCATGGGCCACTGGATGATGCGCTTTCCGGCCCGGCTCGACCGCGAGGGCGCGGCCCAGGCCAAGCGCGACCTGGACCGGCTACTGCGCGCTTCCGCCTCATGGGACCAGCCTGGCCGTGGCGGGGAGGGGCGCTGATGCAGGCCCAGCCCCTGTATGACCTGGCCCCGGTGCTGGAGCTGATGGCGCTGGGCCTGGCGCTGGCACTGCTGCCCCTGGCCTGGGTCTGGCGCAGGAGCCGGGGCCGCCCGCACGCCGCGCGGCTGCAGGCGCTTGCCGTGCTGACGCTGTTCCTGACCTTCGACCTGGTGCTGTTTGGCGCCTTCACGCGGCTGACCGATTCCGGCCTGGGCTGCCCCGACTGGCCCGGCTGCTATGGCAGCGCCAGCCCCCTGGGTGCGCGCGCCGAGATCGCCGCTGCCCAGCAGGCCCTGCCCAGCGGCCCGGTCACGCACGGCAAGGCCTGGGTGGAGATGGTGCACCGCTACCTGGCCACCGGCGTGGGCGTGCTGATCATTGCGCTCACCGTGCTGGTCTGGCGCGGGCAGCGGCGCTGGCGCCACGCCGCGGTGGGCGCGGCCGGGGGCGCGCCGCCGCTCAGCCCCTGGTGGGCCACGGCGACGCTCGTCTGGGTCTGCCTGCAGGGCGCGTTCGGCGCGCTCACCGTAACCATGCGGCTGTTTCCGGCCATCGTCACGCTGCACCTGCTCGGCGGGCTGGTGCTGCTGGCCCTGCTGTGCGTGCAGGCGGTGCGCCAGGGCGGGGCCGCCGCCGAGCCCGTGGCGCCGGGCCTGCGCCGGGGTCTGGCGGCAGTGCTGTTGCTGGTGGTGCTGCAGGTGCTGCTGGGCGGCTGGGTCAGCACCAATTACGCGGTGCTGGCCTGCACCACCTTCCCGCAGTGCCAGGGCAGCTGGTGGCCGCCCATGGCCTTTGCCGAAGGCTTCCAGCTGTGGCGGCCGCTGGGCGTGCTCAAGGATGGCAGCCACATCAGCTTTGCCGCGCTCACCGCCATTCATTACACCCATCGCCTGGCCGCCTACGTCGTGCTGCCGGCCCTCGTCTGGCTGGTCTGGCGGCTGTGGCGCCTGCCGCGGCTGCATGCGCAGGCGCGCTGGCTGGCGGGGCTGGCGCTGCTGCAGCTGGCCACGGGCCTGTCCAACGTCGTCCTGGGCTGGCCGCTGCCGGCGGCGGTGCTGCACACCGGAGGCGCCGCCGCATTGGTCGTGGTGCTGGTCTGGGCGCTGGCGGCCAGCCGCCCCGCCGTCCAGCCAGTTCTGGCGGCGCGGCCGCCCGCAGGCAAGGAGGCCCTGGCATGAGCGCCGCCCCCACCGCAACCACCGCACCCATGCTGCCGCCCCGGCTGGCGCAGTTCTACGCCCTGACCAAGCCGCGCGTGGTGCAGCTCATCGTCTTTTGTGCCTTCATCGGCATGGTGCTGGCCGTGCCGGGCCTGCCCAGTGCGCTGCAATGGGGCCACATGGCGCTGGCCAGCGTCGGCATCTGGCTGGTGGCGGGCGCCGCCGCGGCCTTCAACTGCCTGGTCGAGCGCGGCATCGACGCGCGCATGAAGCGCACCGCCTGGCGGCCCACGGCGCGCGGCGAGCTCTCGGGCACGCAGGCGCTGGCGTTCTCGGCGCTGCTGTGCGCGGCCGGCTCGGCGCTGCTCTACTGCTTCGTCAACCCGCTGACCATGTGGCTCACCTTTGCCACCTTCGTCGGCTATGCGGTCATCTACACCGTCATTCTCAAGCCGCTTACGCCGCAGAACATCGTGATCGGCGGTGCCTCCGGAGCCATGCCACCGGTGCTGGGCTGGGCGGCCATGACGGGCGAGGTGGGCCCCGAGGCGCTGATCCTGTTCCTCATCATCTTCCTGTGGACGCCGCCGCATTTCTGGGCCCTGGCGCTGTACCGGGTGGAGGACTACCGCAAGTCCGGCCTGCCCATGCTGCCGGTGACGCACGGCAACGAGTTCACCCGCCTGCAGGTGTTTCTCTACACGCTGATTCTGCTCGCCGGCTGTCTGATGCCTTTCATCTACGGCATGAGCTCGTGGATCTACCTGGTCGCCGCGGTGCTGCTCAGCCTGGGGTTCTGTGCCTACGGCTTCCTGCTGTGGCGCCATTATTCGGACCAGCTGGCGCGCAAGACCTTCCGCTTCTCGCTCATCCACCTGAGCGTGCTGTTCGCCGCCCTGCTGGTGGACCATTACGTTCTTTGACGCAGGACCATGAAACGTCGTTTTGCTCTTGAAAAAATAGCTAAAAATCTATTGCTGATGCCGGCTGCAGCCGTTTTTCTCTCTGCTTGTTCGCGCGGTGGCGCGCAGTTCCAGGGGGTGGATGTCACCGGCGCCGACTACGCGCGCGACCTGCCCCTGACTGACCAGGACGGACAGGCGCACAGCTTGAAGGACTTCCGCGGCAAGGTGGTGGTGGTCTTCTTCGGCTACACGCAGTGCCCGGACGTGTGCCCCACGGCGCTCAGCGAGCTGGCCGAGGTCAAGAGCGCCCTCGGGACGGACGGCGAGCGCCTGCAGGGCGTCTTCGTGACGGTGGACCCCGAGCGTGACACGCCCGAGGTGCTCAAGGCCTACATGGCCAACTTCGACCCGTCCTTCGTCGCCCTGCGCGGCACGCCCGAGCAGCTTGCCGCGGTGGCGCGTGACTTCAAGATCTACTACAAGCGCGTGGACGGCAGCACACCGACGAGCTACACCATGGACCACTCGGCCGGCAACTACGTCTACGACACGACCGGGCGCCTGCGCGTGTACCACCGCTATGGCAGCGGCGCGCCGGCCCTGCTGGCCGACGTGCGCGCGCTGCTGGCCGAGGGCGCCTGACGCAAAGCGGCCGGGCGGGGCGCGCGCCCCGCGCCGCTCACTGCGCGCTGATCTTCTGCTCGCGGATCACCCGGGCCATGGCCGCGGTGTCCGCCTGCATGCGGTTGGCCAGGCCCTCGGCCGACGAGCCTACCGCCTGCCAGCCCTGCTGGAACAGCTTGTCGCGCACCTCGGGGCTGCGCGCGATCTCGCCGATCACCGCCGACAGGCGCGCGCGCACCGGCGCCGGCATGCTGACCGGAGCGGCAAAGGCGTTCCAGATTTCCAGCTGGAAGTCGCGCACGCCGGCCTCGGCCAGGCTGGGCACCTCGGGCGCCAGCGTGCTGCGCCCGGCCGAGGTCACGCCGATGCGCTTGAGCTTGCCCGCACGCTCCTGCGACAGGGCCAGCGCCGGCGGCAGCAGCGCCATCTGCAGCTGGCCGCCGCCCATGGCAGTGGCCACCTGCGGGTAGCCGGGGTAGGGCACGTGCAGCGGGTCGATGCCCGTGCGCGCCTTGAGCAGCTCCGTGCCCAGGTGGCCCACGGTGCCCACGCCGGGCGTGCCATAGCTCCAGCGGTCACCGGCAGCGCGCGCGGCGTCGAGGAAGGCGCGGGCATCGCCCGTGGCAGGCACGTCCTTCTGTCCCACGGGCACCGTGAGCACCAGCGGCGAGACGCCGATCAGCGACAGTGGCGCCAGGTCGCGCGCCGGGTCGTAGGTGACCTGCGGGTTGAGCAACCTGGCAATGGTCAGGTTGCCGTTGATGAACAGGCCGATGGTGTGACCGTCGGTGGCCTTAGCTACGGTGTCGGCGCCGATATTGCCGCCCGCGCCAACCTTGTTCTCCACGATGACGGGCTGGCCCAGCGCCCTGGACAGGGGCTCGGAGAAGGTGCGCGCCGTCAGGTCAGGCGAGGAGCCGGGCGGAAAGCCCACGATGATGCGCAGGCTCTTGGCGGGCCAGCCGGGTGTGGCGGGGGCGGCCGCGCCCTGGGCGGCCGCGGTGGCGCCGGCACCGGCCAGGCCGAGTGCGGCGCAGGCGAGCAGGGCGCGTCGAAGGGAGGAGGGGCTGGGCATGGTGGGTCGGTCTCCTGAAAGCCGCGGGCTGGGCCGCGGACGAAAAAAAGCGCGCGGCCCATCGAGGCCGCGCGCCGGATTATCCGTCCGCCCCAGGGACGGGCGAAGGGATCAGGCGTACTCGCTCAGCGCCTTGCGCATTTTCTTCATGGCTGCCGTCTCGATCTGGCGGATGCGCTCGGCGCTCACGCCGTACTCGGACGCCAGCTCGTGCAGCGTCATGCCGCCCGAGCCATCGTCGTTCACCCGCAGCCATCGCTCCTCCACGATGCGCCGGCTGCGCGCGTCCAGCGCCTCCAGCGCCTGGGCGATGCCATCGGTGGCCAGCACGTCGCGCTGGCGCGACTCGATCATGGCCGTGGGCTCGTGTCCCGGATCGGCCAGGTAGGCGATGGGGCCGAAGGCCTGCTCGCCGTCATCGCTGGGCGCCGGGTCGAGCAGCACGTCGCCGCCCGACAGGCGGGTTTCCATCTCGATCACGTCCTCGCGCCGCACGTTGAGCTGTTCGGCCATCTGGGCGATCTCGCGCTCGGACAGCGTGTCGCGATGCGTGTCCGCGCCCTCGGAGCCGGCCTTGAAACCCTGCTTCATCGAGCGCAGGTTGAAGAACAGCTTGCGCTGTGCCTTGGTGGTGGCCACCTTGACCATGCGCCAGTTCTTCAGGATGTACTCGTGGATCTCGGCCTTGATCCAGTGCATGGCATAGCTCACCAGGCGCACGCCCTGGTCGGGGTCGAAACGCTTGACGGCCTTCATCAGGCCGACGTTGCCTTCCTGGATCAGGTCGCCATGCGGCAGGCCGTAGCCCAGGTACTGGCGCGAGATCGAGACGACCAGGCGCAGGTGCGACAGCACCAGCCGGCCAGCGGCCTCGACGTTGCCGTCGCTCTGCAGCTGGCGGGCGTAGCGCTGCTCCTCCTCGTACGTAAGCAGGGGCAGGCGATTGACCGCCGTGATGTAGGCGTCCAGATTGCCCAGCGGCGGCACGACGGCCCAGGCGCTGGCGGGCGCCAGCGTGTTGGCCGCGGAAGGGGCAGTCTGAAGAGCCATGGCAGATGTCCTTTCGTGTAACTTGTCAATCATATTAGCACTCGCTTGGATGGAGTGCTAAGGCCATAAGTTCCTGCTATCGCGTAGGAGGCAGTCGCGCAGGGACGACACAATCGCGACCATGACCAGCAACCACAGCCCTGGCGGCATTGCCGTCGTCACCACCACCGTGGCCAGTGCCGAGGAGGCGCGCCGCCTGGCTGCCGGAGCCGTCGGCGCAGGCTTGGCCGCGTGCGTGCAGGTCGAGCAGATCGCCTCGCACTACCAGTGGCATGGCAGCGCCTGCGATGAAACAGAGTGGCGCCTGTCGTGCAAGACGCTGCCCGCCACCGCGCCGCGCCTGCGCGTCTGGCTGCGCGCGCAGCACCCCTACGAGGTGCCGCAGCTGCTCACCCACGAGGTGCAGGCCGAGGGCGACTACGCGCAGTGGGTGGCGCAGCAGGTGGACAGGCTCTGAGCGCCCGGTTCAGGCCAGCAGGGCCTGCGCGAATTCGCGGGCGTTGAAGGTTTCCAGGTCCTCCACGCGCTCGCCCACACCAATGAAATAGACGGGAACGGGCCGCTCCTGAGCGATGGCGGCCAGCACGCCGCCCTTGGCCGTGCCGTCCAGCTTGGTGACGATCAGGCCGGTGAGCTGGAGCGCATCGTCAAAGGCGCGCACCTGGGCCAGGGCGTTCTGGCCGGTGTTGCCGTCGATGACCAGCAGCACCTCGTGCGGCGCGCTGGCCTCGGCCTTGGTGATGACGCGGCGGATCTTGGCCAGCTCCTGCATCAGATGCAGCTGCGTGGGCAGGCGCCCGGCCGTGTCCACCAGCACCACGTCGCGCCCGCGGGCACGACCGGCCGTCACCGCGTCGAAGCTCACCGCCGCCGGGTCGCCGCCTTCCTGGCTGATGATCTCCACCGTGTTACGCGTGGCCCAGACGCCCAGTTGCTCGCGCGCGGCGGCGCGGAAGGTGTCGGCCGCGGCCAGCAGCACGCTCTGGCCGTGGTCGGCCAAGTGGCGCGTGAGCTTGCCGATGGAAGTCGTCTTGCCCGCGCCGTTCACGCCGGCCACCATGATCACGGTGGGGCTGTGCTCGCCGATCACCAGCGGCTTTTCCAGCGGGCGCAGCAGGTCGGCCAGCGCGTCGGCCAGCAGGCCCTTGACGGCGGCGGGCTCGGTGGCCTTGCTTTCCTTGACGCGGCGCCTCAGGTCGTCGAGCAGGTGCTGCGTGGCCTTGACGCCGGCATCGGCCATCAGCAGCGCGTCCTCCAGTTCCTCGTAGAGCGCCTCGTCGATCCGGGTGCCGGTGAAGACCGTGGCGATGCTGGTGCCGGTCTTGTGCAGGCCGCTGCGCAGACGTTCCATCCAGCCCTGGCGCCCGGCCGCGTCGGAGCGGGGCTTCTGCACCGGCTCGGCCACCACCGGGGCCGGCGTGCCGCCCCCGAAGGAACGGCGCAGCCAGGCCATGGCGCCCGGCGCGTCCGCGGGTGCGCTGGCCGAAGGGGCAGTCAGGTCAGGTGCGGGAGGTGAGGCGGGTGCGGCCGGCGCCTCAGGCACGGGAGCTGCCGGTGCTGGAGCCGGTGCCGCGGCGGGCGTCGGTGCCTGCGCCGGGTTCTCGGGGGTGGTTTTTTTCTTGAAAAAGCTGAACATTGGCAGGTTCTTAGAATCGCATCCATTCTATGAAACGCGCCATTGCCCTTCTCGTCCTGCTGGCCGGCTCGCATGTCCTGGCCCAGTCCGTTCCTTCCGCCCCCACCAGGCCCGCACCGACTGCCGCGCCCGCGGCCGCCAAGGCCACGGGCGCGCAGCAGTTCACGCTGGCCAACGGCATGCAGCTCATTGTCCAGCCCGACCGACGCGCGCCCACGGCGGTGCACATGGTCTGGCTGCGCGTGGGCGCCATGGACGAGGTGGACGGCACCTCGGGCGTGGCGCACGTGCTCGAACACATGATGTTCAAGGGCTCCCGGGACGTGCCGCCGGGCGAGTTCTCGCGCCGCGTCGCTGCCCTGGGCGGGCAGGAGAACGCCTTCACCAGCCGCGACTACACCGGCTACTACCAGCAGATCCCGGCCAGCCGGCTGGCCGACGTGATGCGCCTGGAGGCCGATCGCTTCGCACACAACCAGTGGCCCGACGAGGAGTTCACGCGCGAGATCGAGGTCGTCAAGGAAGAGCGGCGCATGCGCACCGACGACCAGCCGCGCGCCTCGCTCATCGAGCAGCTGTTCGCCAGCACCTTCATCGCCTCGCCCTACCGCCGCCCGGTGGTCGGCTGGATGAGCGACCTGGATGCCATGACGCCTGACGACGTGCGCCAGTTCCACACCCGCTGGTACGTGCCGGCCAACGCCGTGGTGGTGGTGGCCGGTGACGTCGAGCCGGCCGAAGTGCTGACGCTGGCCCAGCAGACCTATGGCCGCATCGCCGCGCGGCCGGTGCCCGCGCGCAAGCCGCGCGAGGAGCCCGAGCAGCGGGGCCTGCGGCGCATCGCCTTCAAGGCGCCGGCCGACCAGGCCTATGTGGCGCTGGCGTTCCGCGTGCCGGGCCTGGCGCGCGTGAGCGAACTGACGGCCACCGACCGCGATGCGCTGGCGCTGCTGGCACTGTCGGCGGTGCTCAGCGGCTACGACGGCGCGCGGCTGCAGCGCGCACTCACGCAGGGGGCCGACCGTGTGGCCGACAACGCTGGCAGCGACGCCTCGGTGATCGGGCGCGGGCCGTCCCTGTTTTTGCTCACCGGGGTGCCGGCCGCCGGCAAGCGCGCCGAGGACGTGGAATCGGCCCTGCGCGCCGAGATCGCCCGCGTCGCGCGCGAGGGCGTGAGCGCGGCCGAGCTGTCGCGCGTGACCACGCAGTGGGCGGCAGCCACCATCTATGCCCGCGATTCCCTGCAGGCCCAGGCCAGCGACCTGGGCAGCAACTGGGTCCAGGGCCTGCCGCTGGACGCCGACGAGCGCCTGCTGCGCCTCTTGCGCGGCGTTACGCCGGCCGAGGTGCAGTCGGTGGCGGCGCGCTGGTTCGGCGACGACCAGCTCACCGTGGCCACGCTGCTGCCGCTGCCGCAGCCGCAGCCGCAGCCGCTGGCGCCGCGCGCCGCACCTGCTGCCGCGCCCGCCGAAGGCGCGCCGGCCAGCGGACGCCTGCACTGACGGCCCGGCCGTCCCGACCTCGCGCAAGGACAGAAAGCCACCCCATGCCTCTCTCGAAGATATTCAAAAAGATAGCTGCACATGCCCTGCTGGTGCCGCTCATCGCCCTTTTTCATGCCCAATCGGCGTGGGCGTTGCTGCCCATCGAGCACTGGACCGAAAGCAATGGCGCGCGTGTCTGGCTAGTGCGCAGCCCGGCCATTCCCATGGTGGATGTGCAGGTGGACTTCGACGCCGGCACGCGCCGTGACCCGGCGGCTCAGGCCGGCCTGGCCAGCACCGTCGCCCTGATGAGCAGCAAGGGCGTGCGCGCTGGCGCGCAGGGCGAGGCCGCCATGGACGAGAACGACTTGGGCGAGGCCTGGGCCGACCTGGGCGCGGGCTTCGACGCCGGGGCCGAGCGCGACGGCCTGGCGTTCTCGCTGCGCTCGCTGACCGAGCCCGACCTGCTGGCGCGCGCCGCGCAGCTGGCCGCGCGCCAGCTCGGCGAGCCCAGTTTCAGCGCCACCGTGTGGCAGCGCGAGCGCGCGCGCTGGCAGGCTGCCATCCGCGAGGCCGACACGCGCCCGGGCACGGTGGCGGTCAAGGCCTTCAACAAGGCCGTGTTCGGCGGCCACCCGTATGGGCAATTCGCCACGGCGGAAACCCTGGAGCGCATCGGCGTGGACGACCTGCGTGCCTTCCATGCCCGCTACCTGCAGGCCTGCCGGGCACGCGTGGCCATCGTGGGCGCGGTGGACCGCGAACAGGCGCGGGCGCTGGTGGGCACCCTGCTGTCGCGCCTGCCCGTGCCCGAGCCGGCAAGCTGCGCGCCCCTGCCCGAAGTGGCCGAGGTGGCGCCGCTGGCGCGCGCCGGGCAGATCGACATCCCGTTCGCCTCGGCCCAGGCCCATGTGCTGATCGGCCAGCCCGGCTTCGTGCGGCGCGACCCGGATTTCCTGGCGCTGCTGGTGGGCAACCACATCCTGGGCGGGGGCGGCTTCACCTCGCGCCTGACCAACGAGGTGCGGGAAAAGCGCGGCCTGAGCTACAGCGTGCACAGCCAGTTCGCGCCCGGCCTGCAGGCCGGGGCTTTCGCCGTGGGCCTGCAGACGCGCCCCGACCAGGCCGCCGAGGCCCTGGCCGTCACGCGCGAGGCGCTGGCGCGCTTCGTCGCCGAGGGCCCGACCGAGGCCGAGCTGCGCGCCGCCAAGGACAACCTCGTGGGCGGCTTCGCCCTGCGTATCGACAGCAACCGCAAGCTGCTGGGCAACGTGGTCAACATCGCCTGGAACGACCTGCCGCTGGACTACCTGGAACACTGGACCGACCGGGTCGAGGCGCTCAGCGTGGCCGACATCCGCGCCGCCATGCAGCGCAAGCTGCAACCCGAACGCATGGTGACGGTGGTGGTGGGCAGCCGGCCGGGCAGCAAGCCATGAGCCGCGCGAACGAACACAAGCGCACCGCTGGCCCCGCCAGGGCCCGCACCGCCGCGCCCCAGGCACCGGGCGAAGTGCGCATCATTGGCGGGCAATGGAAGCGCACCCGCCTGCCCGTGCCCGACCGTCCGGGCCTGCGCCCCACGCCGGACCGCGTGCGCGAGACGCTTTTCAACTGGCTGGGGCAGGACCTGTCCGGCTGGCGCTGTCTGGACGCCTTCGCCGGCACCGGCGCGCTGGGGCTGGAGGCCGCCTCGCGCGGCGCGGCCAACGTCCAGCTAGTCGAGCAGGACCCCGGCCTGGCCGCGCAGCTGCGCCGCCACGCCGAGCGGCTGGGCGCCAGCGGCGTGCAGGTGCGGCGCGGTGACGGCCTGCAGGCGCTGCGCGAGGCGGCCGGAACCAGCCTGGATCTGGTGCTGCTCGATCCGCCCTATGGCCAGGAGGCACTGTTCCTGCCCGCGCTGCAGGCCGCCGCCCGTGCGCTGGCCGGGGCGGGGCTCGTCTACCTGGAAGCGTCCCGCGCCTGGAAGGACGCGGAGCTAGCAGGCACGGGCCTCATGCTGCACCGGCACCTGAAGGCAGGGGCCGTGCATGCGCACCTGCTGCGAGCGGGCACTGCCTGACCATCAGGCTACCTTTTTCATAGCTGCATCTGCTTGATGGGCGCGGGCTTGTAGCGCAAAAGGCCATAATGGCAGCCCTTTGACCTCGTGCCGGCCACCCCCCGCAGGGCACGGCCGGCGCCTTCCTGGAGACCCTCGCCATGGCGCATGTGCTTGCCGTCTATCCCGGCACCTTCGACCCCATCACGCTCGGGCACGAGGACGTTGTGCTGCGTGCCACGCAGCTGTTCGACGAGCTGATCGTGGCCGTGGCTGCGGGCCACCACAAGAAGACGCTGTTCAGCCTCGATGAGCGCATCGCCATGGTGCGCCGCGCGGTGCAGCACTACCCGCAGGTGCGGGTGGAGAGCTTTTCCGGCCTGATGCGCGATTTCATGGTGGCACGCGGCGCCAAGGCCATGGTGCGCGGCCTGCGCGCCGTGACCGACTTCGACTATGAGTTCCAGCTCGCCGGCATGAACCGCCACCTGATGCCCGAGGTGGAGACGGTGTTCCTCACGCCCAGCGACAAGTTCCAGTTCATCAGCAGCACCTTCGTGCGCGAGATCGCTTCGCTCGGCGGCGAGGTGGACAAGTTCGTCTCGGCCGACGTGCAGTCGTGCCTGCAGGCACGGCTGCGTCGCAGCTGAGATTGCACCCGGGTGCTGACACCAACGGCCGGACGCGCACGAAAAAGCCGCCCGCAAAGGGGCGGCTCCTCGCTGTTCCGAACCGTCCGCCCTGGCAGGGTCGGCTAGACCGGAAAGTCGGGCGTCAGGGGCGCACAACGATGCTGTTGCGCACGTCACGCACGTGCTTGGTGTTGCGGGCAATGGCCTCGGCGCGGTCCTTTTCGGCCTGCGACTTGGCAAAACCCGACAGCTGCACCGTGCCGTTCAGGGTTTCCACGCTGATGGCAGTGGCCGACACCGTCTTGTCTTCGGCCATCTTGGCCTTGACGGCGGTGGTGATGCCCGTGTCGTCCATATAGGAGCCGACCGTCTGCTGGTTGCGCGCCACCGAGCAGCCGGTGGAGACGATGGTTGCGCTGGCAACGAGGGCAAAGGCTAGAGCGCGTGCGTATTTCATGGTTGTTTCCTTCTAGAGTGGGTCTGTGAACTGAATGGTGCACGGGTGCGTGGAAAGTCCGCTGCGGCCTGTTGCACCCTCCGCTGGCCGAACGGTCGGAACTGACGGCAGCCCTGGCTCAACGCTTGAGCCAGTCGCTAAGCTCGTCGGCATGCTCTTCTTCTTCCGCCAGCACGCCCTCCAGCATGCGGCGTGTGGTCGGGTCCTTGTCGCCGATCAGCTCGACCATCTGGCGGTAGGTCTCCACCGCGATGCGCTCGGCCACCAGGTTGGCGCGCAGCATGCCCTTGAGGTCGGTGCATTCGTCATAGTCGGCGTGGCTGCGCTCGAGCAGCGTGGCCGGGTTCAGGTCGGGCGAGCCGCCCAGCTGGACGATGCGCTCGGCGATCTTGTCGGCGTGCGCCGATTCCTCGTTGGCGTGCTGCAGGAACTCGGCGGCGATGGCGGGCGACTCCAGCCCGTCGGCGGTGAAGTAGTGGCGCTTGTAGCGCAGCACACAGACCAGCTCGGTGGCCAGGGCGTCGTTGAGCAGCTTGATGATCGATTCGCGGTAGGGGCCGTAGCCTGGGGTCACGGCGCCGTCGTCGAGATCGACGGTGCCCGCCTTGCGGATGGCCTCCTCATCGAGCTGCAGGGTCTTTTGCTCCTGCCCGGGGGCGCTGTGGCCGTTTTTTTCTGCGTTCTTCATGGGGGTCGGTTCCTGCATGCGAAGGGTCCAGGGGCGGTGCTCAGCGGTCGCTGCGGCGCGACAACATCACGGCCATGGCGAGCGCGGCGCCCGCGGCGGCGGCCAGCAGCATCGAGCGGCCCGGCTGGTCGGAGACATAGCGGCAGGTGGCATCGGCGGCTTCGTTGAACTGGCGGCGTGCCCGGTCACCGGTTTCTGCGGCGTAGTTGATGCTGCGCGTGGCGAACTCCTGGGCGCGGGCGGCCAGGTCGTCGATCACCGGGTCGATGTTGTCCTTGACGCGCTTGACGCCATCCTCGGCCTTGTCCAGGGCGTCGTTGGCCATGTCACGCGCCGACTTGACGGCCTTGTCGGCGCCCTCGGCCATATTGCCGGCCGCGTCGCGTGCGGCGTTGGCGGTCTTTTGCGTGGCTTCCTGTGCGGCGCCCTGGGCGTTTTTCTCGTTTTGATTGTTCATGGTGTCTTCCTTGTCTGAAAGGGTGGTGAGGGAGGGGTTCGGCGGGAGGTGGTGCGGGCATCAGCCCCGCTTGAGCAGGCCCAGGATGAAGGTCACCACGGCCATGATCACAAAGATGAAGAACAGCACCTTGGCGATGCCCACGGCGCCGGCGGCGATGCCCCCGAAACCAAACAGTGCGGCCACCAGGGCGATGACCAGGAATACCACTGCGTAATGCAACATAGTCAGCTCCTTGTTCTTGCGTCTGCGTGGCCGCCCCTGTGGCGGATACGCTGGAGCGCATGGACAGAATGTAGGAGCAGGGCCTGTCGTGCGGCTGCCGGTTGCTGGCGCGCACGGCTGTAGGACTTGGACCCTGGGAGTTTTGCTCAGGGCGAGGGGGTGGCCGGCCCCTGGCGCAGCGTCGCGCTCACCAGCGTGCCCCCCCCGGGCGCGGGGCCGACCGACAGCGTGCCGCCCTCGGCCTCGACACGGTGGCGCATGCCCAGCAGCCCATGGGCCCGGGCCGAGACCTGTTGCGGATCGAACCCGGTCCCGTCATCGCGCACCTGCACGCGCACGTAACCGGGGTGGTCGGTCACCGAGACCAGAATGTCACTGGCCTGCGCGTGCTTGGCGATGTTGGTGAGCGCCTCCTGCACCAAGCGGTAGGCGGTGAGCTGGGCGGCCGGGCTGAGGCGTACGCTGGCCAGCTCGGTGCGCACCTGCAGGCCGCTGCCTGCGGCGAACTCTCGCGTCAGGATCTCCAGCGTCGCCGTCAGCCCCAGGTTGGACAGGGAAGAAGGCCGCAGGTCTTCGATGATGTTGCGCTTGAGGGCAATCACGCGGTTGAGCGACTGGCTCAGGTGCTCCAGCCGGTCAGTGGTCTCGGGCAGGCCGGGGTCGAGCCGTGCCTTCAGCCGTGCCACGTCCAGTTTGGCCGCCGTCAGCAGCGCCCCGAGCTCGTCGTGCAGCTCGCGCGCCAGCAGGGCGCGCTCATCCTCCCGCACCTGCTGCAGATGGTGGGCCAGCTCCGACAGCGAAGCCGTGCGCTCGCGCACCAGCTGCTCCAGGCGCTCGCGCTCGCGCTCGAGGATCTGCTGCTCGCGGGCATGGGCCTGCTGCAGGGCCCTTGCCTGACGCCGGTAGACGTACAGCGCCAGCAGGCTCAGGAAAGCGCCGAAGGCGATGCCTGCGCGCGACAGTGCCAGCGAACGGCGGATGCCGCGCGTGGCCTGCTGGCTGCGTGCCTCGCTGCGGTCGATCATCCGTGCCGTCAGCAGCCGAATGTCGTCCATGCGCTGCTGGCCCATGTCGGTGGAGAGCATGAAGCGCCAGGCGTCCTCGTTGCCCTGGCGCTGCAGCTGCACCGTGGCGCGCATCTCCGAGAGCTTGCGCTCCAGGTGCTCGGCCAGCTCGGCGTAATCCTTGTCGTCCTGCGGCGTGTTGCCGTCCATCTCGCGCAGCGCCTGCATGTGCGCGCCGATGCGCCCCATGGCGCGGGTGTAGGGCTGCAGGTAATGCTCCTGCCCGGTGAGCAGAAAGCCGCGCTGCCCGGTCTCGGCGTTGAGCACGTCCTGCAGCAGCAGCTCCAGCGTCGCGCGCGTGTCGCGGGCCCGTTCGAGGGAATCGACGGCTGCGCGCGAGCGCAGGTGCCCCACCTCGTTGACCACGACCAGCAGCAGCACCGCCAGCAACGCCAGCGGCCAGCTGGCAGCGAGCTTGCGCAGGCGGGAGGGACTCATGGACGGCCTTCTCCAAATTCCGGTGAGGCGGCGGGCGGAAAGTGCATATGATTGACCTGTGCCGCCATGCTAGCCGCAGCAAGCGTGCAGCGCGAGCGCATTTGAAACCATATCTCACACGGGTGCGCAGGGCGCACCCCCATGAAAGAAGGCTCAATGATCAATATCGGCATTGTGGATGACCATGCCATCGTGCGGTCAGGCTTGAAACAGTTCCTGTCCGAGCACGTGGACCTGCGGGTGGTGGGAGAAGCCTCCAACGGACGCGAGGCAATCGATCTGGTGCGCACGCACGACATCGATGTGCTGATCATGGACCTGTCCATGCCCGGCCAGAGTGGCCTGGATGCCCTGGCCATGCTGCGCGCCAAGGCGCCGGACATGGGCATCCTGATCCTCTCGGGCTACCCCGAGGAGCACTACGCCATCAGCCTGATCCGTCAGGGTGCCAGCGGCTACCTGAACAAGGAGTGCGAGCCCAAGGAGATCGTGGAGGCCATCCGCACCATCTCGCTGGGGCGGCGCTACCTCACGCCTGCCGTGGCCGACCTGCTGGCCCAGCAGCTCAACAGAAAGGACGATGCGCCCCCGCACGAGCAGCTGTCCGAGCGCGAGTTCCAGGTCTTCCTGAAGCTTGCCAAGGGCGAGACGGCCGGCGAGATCGCCAAGTCCCTGTCGCTGTCCGTCAAGACGGTGAGCACCTACCGCACCCGCCTGATGGAGAAGATGGGCCTGTCCTCCAACAGCGACCTCACCTACTACGCCCTCAAGAACAAGCTCATCGATTGATGGACGGGGCAGCCCCGCATGGGGTTGTCGGGCGCAAAAAAGACCAGCTTCGGCTGGTCTTCTTCATGGGGCGCCTGCCCCGCAGCGCTGCTAGCGCCGCGCCGCTTTCCTCCTAGGCCGCGCGGCCCGCCGTGGCCCGCTGGTGGCTCGAGGAGGCACGGTGGGCAATGCAAAAATCCACCAGCGCCTCGATCTCGTTGGACTTGTCGAACACGGCATCGACCCCGAGCTGGGCGCAGCGCATGCGCACGTCGGGGGTGGCGTAGTTGCTCAGCACCACGATCTTCTGGTTGGCCAGACGGTTGCGGCAGGCGGCCAGCACGCCCAGGCCGCTGCCCTGGCGCAGAAACAGGTCGACGATAGCCAGATCCCACTGATCGGCGTGCTTTTCCAGCCAGGCCTTGCCTTCGTCCTCGGTCTCGGCCATGCCGATGGCTTCGATCTGGGCCAGCTCCTGCAGGGCCCCGATTAGGTTTTCCCGGATGGTGGCGTTATCTTCAACGATATACGTGCGCAGTGTCACAAAACTTCCTTCCGACCCCGTGGTCGAAACGGCATACCCTGCCTTGAATGTGCAGATGAGAATGCGGCGATTGTGGCAGCCGCATGACCAGGGCGTCGTAGGAGCGGGCCTATCACGGCCGTCTGTGGTGCGTCCGACACACGGGGCAGGCAGGGTTGCGCACGGTGCGCATCTGCGTCCATTCCATGGAGCGCCCGTCGAGCATCAGCAGTCGCCCCGCCAGGGGCTCACCCATGCCCACGATCAGCTTGAGGGTCTCGGCCGCCTGCATGGTGCCGATGATGCCGACCAGGGGCGAGAACACGCCCAGCGTGGCGCACTGCTCCTCCTCGAATTGCGCGTCCGGGGCGAACAGGCAGGCGTAGCAGGGCGCCTGGGCATTGCGCGTGTCATAGACCGACAGCTGCGCGTCGAAGCGCAGGGCGGCGCCCGCCACCAGGGGCCTGCCGGTGTGCACGCAGGCGGCATTGATGGCCTGGCGGGTGCGGTAGTTGTCCGTGCAGTCGAGCACTACGTCGGCATCCGCCACCAGAGCGGCCAGCGCGCTCGCGTCCACGCGCTCCCGCACAAGGCGCAGCCGCACATCGGGGTTGATGGCGCGCACCGCTTCGGCGGCCGACTCGACCTTGGGCCAGCCCACCCGCGCCGTGGTGTGGGCGATCTGGCGCTGCAGGTTGGTCAGGTCCACCGCGTCATCGTCGACCAGGGTGAGCTGGCCCACGCCGGCTGACCCCAGGAACAGCGCCGCCGGCGAGCCCAGGCCGCCTGCGCCGACGATCAGCACGTGCGCCGCCAGGATGCGCTCCTGCCCCTCGATGCCGATCTCGTCGAGCAGGATGTGGCGCGAATAGCGCAGGAGCTGGTCATCGGTCATGGCAGGGCAGGGTAGGGCGTGAGTCAAGAAAAAAGGCCGGGCCTGCAGTCAGGCCCGGCCCCGAATGGCTGGAGCGAGGCGGTCAGTTTTCCTTGGGCTCTTCCTTGCGCTCCGTCAACGTCTTGCTGGCGATCACGGTCCTGCCCTTGAGCTGGTTGAGCGCCTGGGCCAGCTGGAAGTCCTTGTCGGTGCCGAACTCGGGCAGGCGGCGCTCGGCCAGGGGCTTTCTGGATTCTTCCTCCAGGCGCTTGCGTGCTTCCTCGCGCGCCTTCTCGCGCGCCGGGTCCTGCGCCTCCTCGCCCTGGCCGCTGGAGAGGTGCTTCTCCAGATCAGCCTCGCGCATGCGCAGCGAGGCGAACAGGTCGCCCTCGGCGGTCTCGTCGACCATCACGTCGGGCACGATGCCCTTGGCCTGGATGGACTTGCCGCTGGGCGTGTAGTAGCGCGCCGTGGTCAGCTTGATGCCGGTGTCCGGCCCGAGCGGGCGCACGGTCTGCACCGAGCCCTTGCCGAAGGTCTGGCTGCCCATGATGGTGGCGCGCTTGTGGTCCTGCAGGGCGCCGGCGACGATCTCGCTGGCCGACGCCGAGCCTTCGTTGACCAGCACCACCACCGGCACGCGCTTGAGGGACGCGGGCAGCCGCTTGAGCGGGTCGCCCTGGCCCCGGCGCAGATAGAACTCGGGCGAAGCCTTGAAGGTCGCCTTGCTCTCGACCAACTGCCCGTCGGTGGAGACCACCGTGACGTCCTCGGGCAGGAAGGCCGCCGAGATGGCCACGGCCGCGTCGAGCAGGCCGCCCGGGTCGTTGCGCAGGTCCAGCACCAGGCCCTTGAGGTTGGGCTCCTGCTTGTAGACCTCCTCGACCTTGCGCACGAAATCGTCCACCGTGCGCTCCTGGAACTGCGACAGGCGGATCCAGGCGTAGCCGGGCTCGATCACCTTGCCCTTGACGGACTGGGTCTTGATCTCCTCGCGCGTGACGGTCACGGGGAAGGTGCGGCTCTCGTCCTTGCGGAAGATGGTGAGCGTCACCTTGGTGCCTGGCTCGCCGCGCATGCGCTTGACGGCGTCGTTCAGCGACAAGCCCTTGACGGCCGTGTCGTCTATTTTTGTGATCAGGTCGTTGGTCTTGAGACCGGCGCGGAACGCCGGCGAGCCCTCGATGGGCGAGACGATCTTGATCAGCCCGTCCTCCTGGGTGATCTCGATGCCCACGCCGACGAAGCGCCCGGACGTGCCCTCGCGGAATTCCTTGAACGTCTTCTTGTCGAAGTACTGCGAATGGGGATCGAGGCTGGCCACCATGCCCGAGATGGCATCGGTGATCAGCTTCTTGTCATCGACCGGCTCGACGTAGTCGGTCTTGATCAGGCCGAACACCGCCGACAGTTGCTGGATCTCCTCCAGCGGCAGCGGCGTCATGGCGCCGCGCGCCACGGTCTGCAGCGACACGGTGGTCAGCGCCCCGGCCAGGGCGCCGACCGAAATCCATCCTGCAATCTTGATTTTGTGGCCCATTGAACACCTCTGGCGCCTGATGTGTGGCGCCCAATTTCAATATACCGCTTGGAGAAAACCCCGCGCAGCCGGTTCCCTGCGTGAGAGTCCTTTTTCCCTGCCCTCAGGCCTTGCCCTGCGAGGCCACGGCGGCCGCCGCGCGTGCCGCGGCCTCGGCGTCGCCCAGGTAGTAGTGGCGCAGGGGCTTGAGGTCGGCATCCAGCTCATACACCAGCGGAATACCGTTGGGGATGTTCAGGCCGACGATGTCCGCATCCGGGATGCTGTCCAGGTGCTTGACCAGGGCGCGGATGGAGTTGCCGTGCGCCACGATCAGCGCGCGCCGGCCCGAGCGGATGGCCGGGGCGATGGTGCCGTCCCAGTAGGGCAGCACGCGCGCCACCGTGTCCTTGAGGCATTCGGTCAGCGGCACCTGGCCGGGCTCGAGGGCGGCGTAACGGATGTCGCCGCGCTCGCTGCGCGGGTCGCCCGATTCCAGGGCCGGCGGCGGCGTGTCGTAGCTGCGGCGCCAGACCAGCACCTGCTCGTCGCCGTATTGCCTGGCCATGTCCGCCTTGTTCAGCCCCTGCAGCGCGCCGTAGTGGCGCTCGTTGAGGCGCCAACTGTGCGCCACCGGCAGCCAGGTGCGGTCCATGGCGTCCAGGCAATGCCACAGGGTGTGCGTGGCGCGCTTGAGCACGCTGGTGTAACACTGGTCGAACTCCATGCCCTCGGCCTTGAGCAGGCGGCCGGCGTGAGCGGCCTGTTCCACGCCCGTGGGCGTGAGGTCCACATCGGTCCAGCCGGTGAAACGGTTTTCAAGGTTCCACGTGGATTCGCCGTGGCGGATCAAAACGAGCTTGTGCATGGGTTCTCTGGTGAGGTTGTCAAAAGCCGCTGGAGCGGTGCGCAAAATCCGCCATTTTAGAATCGCGGGTTTGCCCCGCTCCAAGGAATCTCCGTGAATTTCATCCTCGACAACTGGTATCTGATTTTCCTGGCGCTGGTCTCGGGCGCCCTGCTGCTGTGGCCCATGCTCAAGGGCGTGGGCAGCGGCGGCGTGAGCGCGGCCCAGGCCGTGCAGCTGATGAACCGCGAGAAGGCCGTCATCATCGACGTGTGCGAGCCGCAGGAATACGCCGCCGCCCACGTCGGCGGGGCGAAGAATGTGCCCCTGGCCGAATTGAAGGACCGCCTGCCCCAGGTGGTCAAGAACAAGGCCGTGCCCGTCATCCTGGTGTGCGCCAAGGGCGCGCGCGCCGCGCGCGCGGCGGCCGTGGCACGCTCGCTCGGCTACGAGCGCGCCCAGCCCCTGGCCGGCGGCCTGGCCGCGTGGCGCGAGGCCAGCCTGCCGGTTGAAAAGGGCTGAACGCGCCTGCACCTGCCTTCTCGTACTCACTGGAAAGGAACCACCATGCAAGCCGTCAAGATGTACACCACCGCCGTCTGTCCCTACTGCATCCGCGCCAAGCAGCTGCTCAAGTCCAAGGGTGTCGAGCAGATCGAGGAGATCCGCGTGGACAGCGATTCGGCCGCGCGCCAGCACATGATGGAAATCACCGGCCGGCGCACCGTGCCGCAGATTTTCATCGGCGACACGCACGTGGGGGGCTTCGACGATCTGGCGGCGCTCGACGGCCGCGGCGGCCTGGCACCGCTGCTGCAGGGCTGAAGACGCCCATTGCATAATGGCGCTTCAAGTGGCCCGCTGCGGGAGCATCTCCCCGGCGGGCCTTGTTTTTGACCTTTTAGCTCTCCCGAGACCATGGCCACCGAAGAAACCCCCGTGTTCCAGATTCAGCGCGTTTACTTGAAGGACCTGTCCCTGGAGCAGCCCAACTCGCCCCACATCCTGCTGGAGCAGGAGCAGCCCAGCGTGGACATCCAGCTCGGCGTGGAGGCCACGCCCGTGGTCGAGGGCATCTTCGAGGTCGCCGTCACCGCCACGGTGCAGACCAAGATCGGTGACAAGACGGTGTTCCTGGTCGAGGCCAAGCAGGCCGGCATTTTCGAGATCCGCAACGTGCCCGAGGAACAGATGGGCGTGGTGATCGGCGTGGCCTGCCCGCAGATCATCTACCCCTACCTGCGCGGCAATGTGGCCGACACCATCACCCGCGCGGGCTTCCCGCCCGTGCACCTGGCGGAAATCAACTTTCAGGCCATGTACGAGCAACAGCAGCAGGCCGCGGCCGAGGCGGCCGAGAACACGTCCCAGTAAGCGGGCCGGCGGGCATCCACAGGGTTTCAGTGTTTTTTGTTTGAAACCGGCGTCAGGCAAGGACTTGCAGCTATGAAAATAGTAGTCCTCGGGGCCGGTGCCTGGGGTACGGCCATGGCCATCAGTGCGTCCCTGCACCCGGCGGGCCACCAGGTCAGTCTGTGGGCGCGCGATGCCGGCCAGGCCGCTGCCATGCGGGCCGGGCGCGAGAACGCGCGCTATCTGCGCGGCGTGCCGCTGCCGGCGGCGCTGCAGCTCGTGCACGGCGAGGCGGTGCAGGCCGCGGCCGGCGCCGACCTGATCGTGGTCGGCACGCCCATGGCGGCGCTGCGCGGGCTGCTGGGCCAGCTGAGCGCGAGCGCGGCGCCCGTGGCCTGGCTGTGCAAGGGCTTCGAGATGCCGCAGGACGGCTGCGACTTCGGCCTCATGGCGCATGAAGTCTGCGCCCAGGCCGCGCCCGGCCTGCAAGCGGGTGCCCTGAGCGGCCCCAGCTTCGCCCTGGAGGTGGCGCGCGGGCAGCCCACGGCGCTGGTGGCGGCCAGTCGCCATGCGGCGGTGCGGGAGGCGCTGGTACAGGCCTTCCACAGTCCGCAGCTGCGCGTCTATGCCAACGAGGACATCGTGGGCGTGGAGGTGGGCGGCGCCGTGAAGAACGTGCTGGCGATCGCCACCGGCCTGTGCGATGGTCTGCAGCTGGGCCTGAACGCGCGCGCCGCCCTCATCACGCGCGGTCTGGCCGAGATGACGCGCCTGGGCCTGGCGCTGGGCGCGCGGGCTGAGACCTTCATGGGCCTGTCGGGCCTGGGGGATCTGGTGCTCACCGCCACGGGCGATTTGTCGCGCAACCGCAAGGTCGGCCTGCTGCTGGCCGAGGGACGCAGCCTGCAGGAGGCAGTGCAATCGCTCGGCCACGTGGCTGAAGGCGTGTACAGCGCCCGCACCGTACTCGCGCGCGCCCAGGTCCTGGGGGTGGAGATGCCGCTGAGCGAGACGGTGGTCGATCTGCTCGACGGCCGGGTGCAGGCACCCCAGGCACTGCAGCGGCTGATGGCGCGCGACCCGCGCGGCGAATGAAAAAGCCCCGCACTGCGGGGCTCATCGACCTCGACACGAGGGCTGATGTTCAGAAGCGGTAGCTCACGCCCACGCGCACGACGGGGAACCATTTGTAGTCATTGATTTTCTCGTCGAGCTTGTAACGCCCCAAGCTGGCAGGCCTGCCCCATGCAAAAGCCCCGCGGCACCGGAGTGCGCGGGGCTGGAAAGGGGCGAAAGGGGTGCGGGTTGGG
Organism: Melaminivora sp.; assembly: GCF_032059615.1. Taxonomy (NCBI): domain Bacteria; kingdom Pseudomonadati; phylum Pseudomonadota; class Betaproteobacteria; order Burkholderiales; family Comamonadaceae; genus Melaminivora; species Melaminivora sp. Next base: position 25,443 of record NZ_DAMCAM010000018.1, read on the forward strand.
GCTGGAAGCCTCAGAGCACGCCGAAGAGCATCAGCAGCAGCACGATGGACAGCGGAACGCCGAGAAGCCACAAGATGATGGGCATGGAAGACCTCCTGATTGGTTCATGGTTGGGATGGCTCTCACCTTAAGCAGCCGCCTCGCCCGTGCCTGTACGCCCTTCCTCCTCGCGGACGTAGGCCGGGGCTGATGCGCGGCGTGCGTTCATGCAAAGCACTCGCTGCGAAAGAGCTGTGTGGCGCGCAGGCCCACGGGCGTCCAATGCTCGCCCGGGGCCATGGCCGCCACCAGGGCGGCGCGGCGCTCGGGCCCCTGCAGAGCGCGCAGGTGCGCCTCGAATGCGGGCACGTCCGGGTCCAGCGGCAGGGGCTGGGGGGTGGTGGCGCCGCCCTCGTCGATGCGCGTCTGCGCGGCGCGCGCCAGGGCGCGAAAGCTCGGGCGTTTGCGCGATGCGGACTGGTTGGCCGCGCCGCGCTCGTCCCAGGCCTGGCCGTCGGCACTGTCCTCGCCGCGCAGCCAGTCGTGGATGACCTGCAACTCATAGGGGCTGAAGACACCGAACATCTCCGCGCGCTCGCCCTGCAGCAGGCGCCAGAAGCGGCTTTGCGCCGCCGGCGCGCCGGGGGTGACCCAGCCGGTGTCCACCAGCGCCTGCATGAAGGCGGGCATCTGCTTCGGGTCGGCCAGCCACTGGTTGACGTTCTTGCCCGCCACGCGGCAGTAGTTGGAGTGCACGCCGCAGCCGGCCGGCGCCTTGGCGGCCAGGATGCGCTGCACCTCTGCGCCCAGGTCGAAGCCGGCGATGACCTGTGTGGTGCCCACGCCCGCGTCGGCCAGCCGGGCGCCGGCGCGCACGCGCTGCCAGAAGGCCTGGGGGTCGCCGTGGCGCGGCAGCAGCGCCAGCACCGCATCGCAGGCCTGGCGGGCGTGGCCGCTGTGGCCGTTGTCCACGGTCACGTGCAGGGTGAAGTAATAGGGGTCGATGCCCAGTTCGTTGAGTTCGTGGCTGGTGATGAGCAGGTGCAGCGGCAGCTGCTCGTAGCTCAGGTTGAAGCCGACCACCTCGGGCAGGAACTGCTCGGCGTTCCAGGCCAGGGCCAGCTGCACCAGGCCCTGCTCGTAGAGGGCGTCGGGCAGGCTGTCATCGTCTTCCACCGGGATACCATGGCGCGTCAACAGGCGCCGGTAGAGCAGGACGTGGTTTTTGTCGGGTGCGCCGTCGCCCAGCTCCTCCAGGTAGGTGTTGACCAGCGGCATCAGGCGCGGGTTGGCGGCGTGCGCCGCCAAGCCGTAGAGCCAGGAGCCGTCCACCAGTTTGGTCGGCGCCACGCAGCGCAGGAAGTGCAGGGCATGCGAGCGGTTGCCGAAGTAGCGCCGCGGCGCGCCGCCCTGGCGCTCGGCCAGGTAGGCCTCGTACTGCTCGGCCACTTGCACGGCGGCGGTCTCGCTCCAGGCGTGGAGGTCCTGCGGATCGTCCGGCAGCGTGTTGGGCAGGCCGGCGGTCTCCAGCAGCTTGCGGCGCAGCCAGTGCGCGGCGCGCGTGCGTGTGTCGGCGTCGGGCGTGCCCTGCTGCAGGGCGTGGTAGAGAAGGCGCGATGCGCTTTGACGTCGCAGTCGCGGCGTGGGCGTTCGGCTCGGTGCCAGGGCGGTGGAGGGCAGCATGGTCAGGGGGCGCCAGCGCGCCATGGTGTTTGGAATGAAGCCATGCTCATTGCGCGCGTCGGCGTCAGCTATCAATGCACGCCGCGCATGGCGGTCGGTGCCGTCCTACCCCCTGTCGTCCATTCGCGTCGGACTGCCCGGGGGCAGCGGTGCGATGCGGCTATGCTCTGCGCCCCATGAAAACCCCTGGAGTGCCACCTGCAAGGGCTTGATCCCGATTCGATGCAAAAAACCACCGCGCTGATCGACTTTGCCGACCCCCGGGACGGGCAGGCACCGCGCCTGCGTCACGCCTTCGGTTCGCCGCTGCGCGTGCTGCAGGCCCGCCAGCCCGGCGAGGTGCAGTCCCTGCTGCACGCGGTGGAGGACGCCGCGCGCGCCGGCCTGTGGTGCGTGGGTGCCCTGCGCTACGAGGCGGCGGCGGCCTTCGATGGCGCCCTGGCCGTTCACGAAGTGCCCGCGCAGCAGCCCGACCCGCTGGCCTGGTTTGCCCTCTATGACGCTCCGCTGCCCTGGCCGCAGCGCGGCGCTGCCGACGAGCCAGCCGCCAGCGTGGACTGGGCCGCTCCCCTGCCGCGCGCCGACTTCGACGCCGCGCTGGCGCGCATCCGGCAGGGCATTGCCGAGGGCCGCTTCTACCAGGTCAACTACACCGCGCCGCTGCCCGGGCAGCTGCGCGCCGGTACGCCGCGGGCGTTGTTTGCCGCCCTGCAGCGCGCCCAGCCGGGCGGCTATGCCGCCATGCTCGACATGGGCGACGCGCAGGCGCTGTCGGTCTCGCCCGAGCTGTTCTTCGACTGGCGCGCCGGCGCGGACGGCTGCGGCGCCATCCTCACGCGCCCCATGAAGGGCACGGCCGCGCGCGGCGCCACGCAGGATGAGGACGCACAGCGCGAGCAGCAGTTGCGCGCGTCCCCGAAGGAGCGCGCCGAGAACGTCATGATCGTGGACCTGCTGAGGAACGACCTCTCGCGCATCGCCCGGCCCGGCAGCGTGCAGGTGCCGCGCCTGCTGCAGACCCAGGCGCTGCCCACGGTTTGGCAGATGACGTCCGACGTGCAGGCCGCGACGCGCGCCGGCACGCGGCTGGCTGACGTGTTCGCGGCGCTGTTTCCCTGCGGCTCGGTCACCGGCGCGCCCAAGGTCGAAGCCATGCGCGCCATCCGTGAACTGGAGGCCGGCCCGCGCGGCATCTACTGCGGGGCGCTGGGCGTGGTGCGGCCCGATCCGGAGCAGGGCGCCGGCGCGATGGTCGCCACCTTCAACGTGCCCATCCGCACGCTGGAGCTGCACGGCCGCGAGGTGCGCTGCTGCATCGGCAGCGGCATCGTCTGGGGCGCCGAGCCCGAGGCCGAATGGCGCGAATGGGCCGCCAAGCGCGCCTTTGCGCTGCGCGCCAGCCAGCCGTTCGAGCTGCTGGAGACGCTGGCGCTGGAGGATGGCGTGCTGCGCCACCGCGCCGCGCATCTGGCACGGCTGCAGCGCGCGGCAGGGCACTTCGGCTATCCGTTCGAGGTGGCAGCGTTGCAGGGCTGCCTGGACGCGCTGGCGCGCGTGCACTCCGCCGGCCTGTGGCGCGTGCGCCTGCTGCTGGACATGCAAGGCCGCCCGCGCGCCGAAGCCTTTGCCCTGGCACCCACGGCCACGCCGGTACTGCTGGCGCTGGCAGACCGCCCCTTTGCCCAGGCACACAGCGAATTCGTGCGCTACAAGACCACGCGGCGCGCGCACTACGCCGCCTTCGCGCCGGCGCCGGACAGCGGTGTGTTCGACACGCTGCTCTACAACGAGGCCGGCGAGATCACTGAAACCACCTTCGGCAACGTCGCCGCGCTGCTGGATGGCCGCTGGGTCACCCCGCCCGAGGCCTGCGGCCTGCTGCCCGGCGTGGGCCGCGCCGAACTGCTGCGCACGGGCCGCCTGGCGGAGCGGGCGCTGACCCTGGCCGACCTGCCGCGCGTGCAGGACTGGGCTTTCCTCAACAGCCTGCGCGGTTGGTTGCCGGCGCAGTTGCTCTCATTGAAATAGCTGGAGGCCCTTTCCGGGAAAGGGCTGAGGTCGGATTTCTCTGCTATTTACAGCAGGCCCTTGACGTAGGACGGCCGGTCCATGTCCACGATCTCCACGCTCAGCTGCACCTGCACGCCATCGGGCCGGGGCGTGTGTTCGCGCAGCGCCCGCGCCACGCGCTGGCCCAGGTCCTGCCTGGCCTCGGGCGAGCGCCCGGACAGCAGGCGCAGCTGGGCGTGCACGAAGGCACGCTGCGCCGGGGCGGTGCCGATTTCGTAGCTGTCCACGCGCAGGATGCGGGTCTTCAGGTCCATCTCGATCGGCACCTCGGGGCTGGCGCAGACGGCGGCGTTCAGCGCGGCCAGCGCCTCGCGCTCGGGAAAATCGGGCAGGTTGGACGAGTATTCGACGATCAGGTGAGGCATGGCGGGAATTGCGTGATGGAGACGAAACGGCCTTGCGCCGCGGCGGTGCCGGCGCGGTGCCAGCGCCGTGCGCGATTGTTCCTCAGAACGTGCTGCCGCCGGCGGCTGCGGGCGGGCCTTGTCAGCCGCTACACTCGCCAGCTTCGCAACAGGTGCCCGGCCATGGCCGGGTTCAACGGGAACAGGGTGCAAAGCCCTGGCTGCCCCCGCAACGGTAAGCAGGTCCAACCGCTTCTTTCACTCAAACCAGGCGCTGTGCGCAGATCCGGGGTGGCATTGCCCCCTCGACCGCGCCCAGGCCGGCCACTGGCGCCCTACGTGGCCTGCAATGTGCAGGTGCGCGGTGGCGCCGGGAAGGCGAAGCGGCCGGCGCGCCGTGCCTCCGGCATCGAGGCACGCGTGCGCCACCTGCCAGCCCGGATACCGGCCTGTTGGGTGCTGCGCTGCGCGCCGCCGTTTCGGCGCGCGCCGCGCAGCGTGCGCAACGACCGGCTGCGGGGAGCAGCGATGGCGGCGTGCTCCGGGCTGGCTGCCAGCACAGGCCCGGGTCCGTCATCCATGCAGCAGGCGGTCTGCTTTTCCCGTGGATGACTCCGATGCCGCACACCCGTGCCCTCGACGCCCGCCAGGCGCCCGCTGCGCGCCCCTTCCTGTCTCTCGCGCCCCGAGCCACCTGGCTGGCCTGCCTGCTGGCCGTGCCGCCCGCGTTGGCCCAGCAGCCCGCCCCCGCCACCCTGCCGGCCGTGACGAGCACCGCCGCGCCCCACCCGGGGGCTGGACTGGGTCTGCGCCAGCCCTCCCTGTCGGGCAGCCGCACGGGCCTTGCCACCAGGGACCTGCCCGCCAGCCTGGACGTGGTGGACAGCGAGACCTGGCAGCAGCGCGGCGACACACGCATGGCCGATATCGTGGGACGCACCGTGGGCATGGTGCCGCTGTCCGCCTCGGGCTACAGCAGCCTGTCGTTTTCCGCGCGGGGCTTTACCGGCACCAACTCGGTGGGCATCGCCGAGGATGGCGTGCGCCTGTCGGTGGCCGCCGGCACCACGCCCTACCCGGCGGACGGCTGGGGCTATGAGCGCGTGGAGGTGCTGCGCGGGCCGGCTTCCATCCTGTATGGCTCCGGCACCGTGGGCGGCACGGTCAACGTGGTGCGCAAGCAGCCCAGCCGCGAGGTGGTGCGCGAGGCGCTGGTGTCTGCCGGCTCGCACGGCAGCGCGCGCCTGGGGCTGGGCGCGGGCGGCCCCCTGGACGAGACCCTGAGCTACCGGCTGGACGCTTACGGTCACAGCACCAACGGCGAGCGCGACTTTGGCCGTGCCAAGGGCGGCAAGCTGATGAGCACGCTGCGCTGGCAGCCCGACGCCCGCGTGCGCCTGGAGCTGCTGGCCGATGTGAGCGACCAGCACCCCGAACGCTACTTCGGCACGCCTGCGCTGAACGGCGCCATCGTGCCCGCGCTGCGCCGCAGCAACTACAACAGCGATGACAGCACCATCACCATCCGCGACCAGCGCGTGCGTGCGCGCGCCAGCTGGCAGGTGAGCGACTGGCTCACGCTGCAGGGTGAGGCCTACCACTTCAGCGCCGACCGGCACTGGAAGAACATCGAGGCCTACCGCTACGACCCGGCGCGCCAGAGCGTCACGCGCTCGGACTACCTGGAGATTGGCCACGACCTGCGCCAGAGCGGCAACCGGCTGGAGGCGGCCATCGACGCCGGCGCGCACAAGCTGGTGCTGGGCTGGGAGGCCACGCGTGCGCGCTTCTCCCAGGACAGCAACACGCCTTACCGGCCCGACCCGGCGCGCACGCAGACGGTGGTCTCCGCCTTCGACCCGCAGCGCGGCCAGTGGGCCAGCCTCGACCCGACGCTCACGCGCATCGATACCGAGGCCACCACGCACGACGTGTACGTCGAAGATGCCTGGAAGCTGGGCGATCGCTTCACGCTGCTGGCCGGCCTGCGCCGCGACGTGACCGAGCTGCAGCGGCGCGAACTGGTCAGCGGCACGCCGTTCGACAAGACCTTGGCCGGCACGGCCTGGCGCGTGGGTGGAAGCTGGAAGCTGGCTGCAGACACCAACGTCTATGCCCAGCTCTCGCAGGGGCACGACCCGGTGACCAACATCCTGACGCTGAACCTGGCCAGTCGCGACTTCAAGCTGACCAGCGCGCGCCAGGCCGAGGTCGGCATCAAGCAGGCCTTCGGCCAGGGCCTGGGCGAGTGGACGGCGGCGCTGTACCGCATCGAAAAGAAGGACATCATCACCCGCGACCCGGTCACGCCCTCGCTGTCGGTGCAGGGCGGACGCCAGCACTCGCAGGGGCTGGAATGGTCGGCCGTGCTGCGTCCGCACGCCCAGTGGCGCATCGAGGCCAACTACGCCTACACCGATGCGCGCTTTGATGAGCTGCGCGAGGCCGGCGGCGCCGACCGCAGCGGCAACCGCCCGTCCAACGTGCCGCGCCACAGCGCCAACCTGTGGGGGCACTACAGCGCTGACAGCAGCGCGGGCGCCTGGCAGGCATCGCTCGGCGTGCGGGCCGTGGGCGCACGCTTTGCCGACAACGCCAACCTGGCGCCTACCGGCGGCTACGTCGTGTGGGACGCCGCCCTGGCCTGGCAGCCGCGCGCCGGCACCACGCTGCGCCTGACGGCGCGCAACTTGGCCGACCGGCTCTACAGCTACTCGGCGGTGTCGGGCACGCAGGCCCTGGTGGGCGACGGGCGGCGTATCGATCTGACGGCGCAGTTCCTGTTTTGATGGTTGCTCTTGCCGTTGTGATGCTCGCGCGCGCTCGCCTGCGTGGGCGGGGGCTCCTTCCCTGGCTGGGTGAGCGGCGCCTCTCTCTCCCTCCCCCATTGGGGGAGCGTCGCCTTTCCCTTCCTCCCCCTCTGGAGGAGCGTCACCTTTCTCTCCCTCCCCCTCTGGAGGAGCGTCACCTTTCTCTCCCTCCCCCTCTGGGGGAGGGCCGGGGTGGGGGCCGGCCCGCCATGGGCACTGGGTCTGGCATGTACCAGCGTGGCTGGCCCCCACCCCAACCCTCCCCCAGAGGGGGAGGGAGCGGCATAGGGCGCTGGCTGGCGCTGCTGGCGCTGGCAGCACTCACCGCCTGCTCGCGCGGGCCGGATGCGCCGGGTACGACCAGCCCCAAGAACGCAACCGCCCCGGCCACGGCCAGCGTCTGCGGCCAGACCGTGGCCTACCCACAGACGCCGCAGCGCGCCGTGGCCCATGGCATCAACATCGTCGAGATGGTGCTGGCCCTGGGCCTGCAGGATCGCTTGGCCGGCTACGGCGGCGTGCGCGACATCGCGCGGCTGCCGCCGGCCATGCAGGCGCAGCTGGCGGGCGTGCCCGACCTGTCCAGCCAGGGCATGAATCTGGAGACGCTCCTGGGCGCGCAGGCCGACTTCGTCTTCAGCGGCTGGAGCTACGGTTTTCGCGCCGGCCAGGTCACGCCCGAGGCGCTGGCGGAGTACGGCATCGCCAGCTACGTGCTGACCGAGTCGTGCATCCGCCAGGGGCCGCGCGAGCGCGTGTCGCTGCAGGACACCTTTGCCGACCTGCTGGCGCTGGGGCGCATCTTCCGCGTGGAGAGCCGGGCCCAGGCGCTGGTCGATGGGCAGAGCGCACAGCTGCAGGCGCTGCGCCGGCAGTTGCAAGGGCTGCCCGCGCGCCCGCTGGTTTTTTTGTTCGACAGCGGCACCGATGTGCCCGTCACCGCCGGGCGCTTTGCCATGCCGCACGCCATGATCGAGGCCGCCGGCGGGCGCAATCTGTTCGAGGACATCGCCAGCAGCTGGACGCGCGGCAACTGGGAGGACGTGATCGCGCGCGACCCGGACTGGATCGTCATCGTGGACAACGACCGGCCCGCCCCCGACGGCAAGCGCCAGTTCCTGCTGGCCCAGCCGCAGCTGGCGCACCTCAAGGCCGTGCGCGAGCGGCGCTTCGTGCTGCTGGACTTTGCCGAGGCCACGCCCGGCCCGCGCAACGTGGCGGCCACGCTGCGCATCGCCCGCGCCCTGCATCCCGAACGGGTACCCGCGCCATGAGCAGCACCCCCGCCGCCATCGCCGTCGTGCAGGCCTTTGCCCGCCAGCGTCGCCACCTGGCACTGTGGCTGGCGCTGCTGGGCCTGCTGCTGGCGCTGTCTCTCACCCTGGCCATCGCGCTGGGGCCGGTGCGCATCGCGCCCACGCAGGTCTGGCACATCACCGCGCACGAGCTGGCCCAGCGCCTGGCGCTCGCGCTGCCCGCCGGCGACTGGAGCGTGTCGCAGCAGCAAATCGTCTGGCGCGTGCGCCTGCCGCGCGTGCTGCTGGCGGCGCTGGCCGGCAGCGGCCTGGCGCTGGTCGGCGTGGCCATGCAAGCCATGGTGCGCAACCCGCTGGCCGACCCCTACCTGCTGGGCGTGTCTTCCGGTGCATCGGTGGGCGCGGTGGCGGTGCTGGCCTACGGCCCGCCGGCTTTTCTGGGCACGTTTCTGGGCGCGCTGGCGCTTCCGCTGGGTGCGTTCGGCGGGGCGCTGGTCGCCTGCGTGGCCGTCTATGGCCTGGCGCACGCGGGCGGGCGGCTGTCGCCCGCGCGCTTGATCCTGGGCGGCGTGGCCATCGCCTATTGCCTGGGCGGGCTGACCAGCCTGATGGTGCTGACCTCGGACCAGCGCGACCTGGCCAATTCGGTGCTGACCTGGACCATGGGCAGCCTGGCCGGCACGCGCTGGGACGAGCTGGGCCTGCCCGCCGCCCTGATCGCGGTGGGCATGGCACTGCTGCTGGCGCAGGCGCGCGCGCTCAATGCGCTGCTCGTGGGCGAGGACACGGCCGCCACCCTGGGCGTGGACACCACGCGCACGCGGCGCTGGCTGTTCGTGCTGGTCTCGCTGGTCACGGGCACGCTGGTGGCGCTGGCCGGGCCGATCGGCTTCGTCGGCCTGGTGGTGCCGCACATCACGCGCATGCTGGTGGGCAGCGAGCACCGGCGCGTGCTGCCGGTGGCGGCGCTGGTGGGCGCCATCTTCCTGGTCTGGGCGGATGCCCTCTCGCGCATCGCCTTCGCCCCGGCCGAGCTGCCGGTGGGCATCATCACCTCGCTGGTGGGCGGGCCGTTCTTCGTGTGGATGCTGTGGCAGCGCCAGGCGCTGCGGGGCCTGGGCGCATGAGCGGCGGGCCGGCGTTTTTGCAGGTCGAGGGGCTGTCGTGGCAGGCCGCGGCCGCGCACATCGTGCAGGACATAGACCTGCATGTGCGCGCCGGCGAGCTGGTCGGGCTGCTCGGGCCCAACGGCAGCGGCAAGTCCACGCTGCTGCGCATGATCTGGCGCACGCTGCGCCCCAGCGGCGGGCGCGCGCTGTGCGCCGGGCAGGACGTGTGGCAGGGCAGCGCGCGGGACAACGCGCGCCGCATGGCCGTGCTGGCGCAAGACGGCGCGCCCGACTTCGACCTGGCCGTGCGCGATCTGGTGCTGATGGGCCGCACGCCGCACCAAAAGAGTTTTGCGCGCGACAGCGCCGAGGACTTTTCCATTGCCGCCCAGGCGCTGGCGCAGGTGGACGCGGCCCACCTGGCCGAGCGGCGCGTGGCGACGCTGTCGGGTGGCGAGCGCCAGCGCGTATTGATGGCGCGGGCGCTGGCGCAGCAGGCGCCGCTCCTGTTGCTGGACGAGCCGACCAACCACCTGGACGTGCGCCACCAGTTCGAGCTGATGAACCTGGTGCGCCGCCTGGGCCTGACCACGCTGGCCGCGCTGCACGAGCTGCAGCTGGCCGCGCATTACTGCGACCGGCTGTACCTGCTGCAGGGCGGGCGCTTGGTGGCCCAGGGCGCGCCGGCCGAGGTGCTCACGGCCGAGCACATCGCCAGCGTCTATGGCGTGCGCGCGTTGGTCATGGCCAGCCGGCACACCGGACGGCCCATGATCGAGTACCTGCCCGATGAACTGCTCTGACCCTGCCTCGCCCGCAGCCCCGGACGCGCTGCTTCCGGCGCCCTTGCAGGCCGTGATCGTCCTCGGCCGTGGCGGCTATGGCGGCGCCGTGCCGGCGGAGCTGGCGCGCCTGTGCGAGCGGCTGCGTGAACTGCTGGCTCCCGGGCATGTGGCGCTGGCCTGGGTGGACCGCGCCAGCCCCAGCCTGCCCGAGGCGCTGGACGAGTGCCTGAGCGCCGTGCCGCAGGCCGGGCACATCCTGGTGCAGCCGGTGTTTGCGCCGACCGACACGGCGCTCCTGCGCTGGCTGGAAAAGCTGGCCCAGCGCTGGCGCCACCGCCAGGCGCAGCCCGTCGAGCTGCCGCGCGTGGTCTTTGCGCCGGCGCTGGCCGAACTGCCGCAGCTGGCCGAGCTGCTGGCCCGCCAGCTGGGCCAGGTGCCGGCGCTGCCCGACGTCAGCCAGACCCAGCCCGAGCACTGGCAGCATGACCCACGGGCCTGGTCCGAGGTGCCGCAGTTTCAGCAGCACCTGCTGTTTTGTATGGGGCCGCGCTGCACGGCGCTGGGCGCAGCTGGTCTGTGGAGCCACCTGCGTGCGCGCCTGCGCGCCCATCCGCAGCTCAAGAGAACCGTGATGCCGCTGCACACCAGCTGCCAGTACCCGTGCAACCTGGGGCCCTTGATGATTTCCTACCCCGAAGGGCTGTGGTGGGGGCGGCTGGACGCGGCGGCCATTGACGCCGTCGTGGACGCAGGCCTGGCGCCCGAGGGCGCGGCGCGCACGCACCTGGTGCACCGCCACGGCGCGGGCGGGCCGCAGCAGCCTCAAGCCGGCGTGTAGGCCAGGCGCACGTAGATGGGCGCGAAGGCTTCGGCCTGGGTGATCTCGACCAGGGTTTCCTTGGCCAGCTCCAGCAGGGCAATGAAAGTCACGACCAGCACCGTGCTGCCCTGGGCCGGGTCGAACAGTTCCTCGAAGGGCACGAAGCGGCGGCCCTTCAGGGTCTTGAGCACATGGCTCATGTATTCGCGCACCGACAGCTCCTCGCGCGTGATGCGGTGGTGCTGCACCAGCCTGGCGCGGCGCAGGATGTCGCACCAGGCCTGCTGCAGATCCTGCACGCAGACGTCGGGCAGGCGCGGGGGCGCCAGGTCCGCGCCGCGCCCGACCTGCGTGCCCAGCACGTCGCGTCCCTGCTGGGGCAGGGCATTGAGCTGCTGCGCGGCCTGCTTGATCTGCTCGTATTCCAGCAGCCGGCGCACCAGCTCGGCGCGCGGGTCCTCGGGTTCGGCCTGCTCGGGGTCCTGCCGGCGCGGGGGCAGCAGCATGCGCGACTTGATCTCGATCAGCATGGCGGCCATCAGCAGATACTCGGCCGCCAGCTCTAGGTTGCGGCTGCGCACCTCGTCCACGTAGGCAAGGTACTGGCGCGTGACCTCGACCATGGGGATGTCGAGGATGTTGAAGTTCTGCCGCCGGATCAGGTAGAGCAGCAGGTCCAGCGGCCCCTCGAAGGCCTCAAGGAAGACCTCCAGCGCATCGGGCGGTATGTACAGATCCTGCGGCAGCGCGAACAGCGGCTCGCCGTACAGGCGCGCCAGCGCCACCGCGTCCGCGCCTGGGGCCAGGGCGGCGGCGGTGTCGGTCATGGTCTGGCTGCTATGCTTTAGGTAGCTGAAAGCCCGCGCCCATCAGGGGCGCAGGCGGCTTTCCATGCAAAAACCGGCCGGCTCTGCCGATCACTTGCCCAGCGGGAAATAGGTGTAAGGCCGGGGCGCCACGCGGCCTTCGCCGTACTCGCGCCACAGGTCGCGGTCCACCGGGCGGTCCCACAGCAGCGCGCGGCCCGCCTGCTGCTGGTCGTCGAGCTGCGGGCGCTCGCTCTTGAGGCGGTTGATGAACTGCGTGGTATCGGACTGATAGTCGGGACGGCGAAAGAAGGACATGGCGATGCAAAAAAGAGGGCTACATTCCTGGCAGCCGGGCATTTTAGCCAGCGGCCGCGCCAGGGCCTGGTCCAGGCCGCGCGGGGCGGCAGAAAGGAAGAAGCAAGGTGCCGACACAGTGGATGGGCAAGGCGACCGGGGCGCTGCTGGCGTTCCTGGCCCTGCTGGGCTGCGACGAGCAGCGCATCGGCGAGCTGGAGGAGGGGCTGTCCACCGAGGCCCAGGTGCGCGAACGCTTTGGCGAGCCCGACCGCGTCTGGCCCGAGGACGACGGCTCGCGCACGCTCGAATACAACCGCCAGCCCGCAGGGCGGCGCAACTACATGATCACCATCGGCCCGGACGGGCGCATGAGCGCGCTGCAGCAGGTGCTGGCGCCGCACCACTTCGCGCGCATCAGCCCGGGCATGCAGGAGGACGAGGTGCGCCGCCTGCTGGGCCGGCCGGCCCGGCGCATGACCTACGACCTCAAGCAGCAGACCGAGTGGGACTGGTACTGGAATGATGGCCCCGGGCGCGAAATGATCTTCACCGTGGTCTTCGACGCCGCCACGGGCCGCGTCATCCGCAGCGGCGCCAGCGAGCGTCTGCACGACGGTCCCTGAAGGCGGGATGGATACCTGCGCTGCCCGCGTCCGGGCGCTCGCAAGGTCCGTCAGGGCGCGATGCCACGCTTGAGTGCCTGCGCCAGCGGCTTGGGCAGGCGCTTGAGCGAGCCCAGCAGGTGCGGCAGCACGCGCAGCTTCATGCCCGTGAGCGTGGGCGGCACCACGGCCTCGATCAGGTGCGGCCCCGGCGTGCGCAGGGCGTGCGCCAGCGCCCGATTGAACTCCTCGGTCGTGGTGGCGCGCGTGCCCGGCACGCCCATGCCGGCGGCCAGCTGCACGAAGTCCAGCGCCGGTACGCCGATGTCCAGCTGACTGCGCGCCTTCTCGCCCGCGCCCACGGCGCCCACGCGCTGCAGCTCGACGTTCAGGATGGCATAGGAGCGGTTGTTGAAGACGATGCTGATGACGTCGAGCTTTTCGCGCGCCATGGTCCACAGCGCCTGCAGGTTGTACATGGCCGAGCCGTCGCCCGACAGCGCCAGTACCTTGCGGTCCGGGCAGGCGATGGCCGCGCCCGCCGCGCAGGGCAGGGCCTGGCCGATGGCGCCGCCGGTGAGCGTCAGCAGGTCGTGGCGCGGGCTGCCGGCGGTGAACATGGGCAGCATGATGCCGCTGGTCTGCGCCTCGTCCATGATGATGGCGCGCTCGGGCAGCAGGTGGCCAATGGCCTTGCAGACCTTGTCGGCGGTGAACTTGCCCTGCGGCAGCTCGGGGCGCCGGGGCGCTTGCAAGAGCGGCTGCGCGGCCTGCGCGCCGGTGGCGTTCAGCAGGCGCTGCACGCTGGCGGCCACGTCCTCATGCGGCGCGGCCAGGGTGTGTACCTGGCAGCCGCGCGGCACCAGGTCGCTGTCCTTGCCGGGGTAGGCGAAGAACGATACGGGCGACTTGGCATCGACCAGGATCAGATGCTCCAGGCCCGACAGCTGTACCGACGCCAGCTCGGCCAGATAGGCGATGCGCTCGACGTGCGGCAGGCCGGCGCCACGCTCCATGCGCGTCGGAAACACTTCGGCAAACAGCCGCGCACCGGTGTGTTGGGCGATGCGCGAGAGGTTTTGCAACATGCCACCCCGCAGCGCCCGGCCGCCCAGCAGCAAGGCGGTCTTTTTGCCGCTGGCGGCCAGCGCACGCGCGATGGCCTGCACGCGCGCTGCGTCGGCTGCCGGGGCCGGAGGCGGCGGCAGGCAGGTCTGCGGCACGCCGCCCTCGCCCCAGGACACGTCGGCCGGCAGGATCAGCGTGGCCACGCCACCCGGCGGACCCATGCAGGCAGTGAGCGCCTCGGCGGCGTCGCGGCACAGCTCGGCGGTGCTCATGCTGGTGCGCACGAAGTCGGGCGAGACGTTGCGCGCCACGGTCTCGATGTCGGACTGCAGCTGGGCGTCGTAGCGCATGTGGTGCGTGGCGTGGTCGCCGACGATGTTGAGCACCGGCACCTTGCCTTTTCTCGCGTTGTGCAGGTTGGCCAGGCCATTGCTCAGGCCGCAGCCCAGGTGCAGCAGGGTGGCGGCGGGCTTGCCGGCCATGCGCGCATAGCCATCGGCCGCGCCGGTGGCCACGCCCTCGAACAGCGCGAGCACGGCGCGCATGCGCGGCTCGGTGTCGAGCGCGGCGACGAAGTGCATCTCGCTCGTGCCGGGGTTGGAGAAGCAGACCTCGATGCCGGCGTCGGCCAGGGTCTTGATCAGGGCTTGGGCGCCGTTCATGGCGAAATCCTCCCGCTGCAAGGGTTAGGTTTTCTTCTGAAAGCATAGCTGTCAGTGCTTGATACATAAGGGTTCGAGTCGGATTTGACTGTTTTCAGGCAGGCCCGGGCTCCAGTTGCGCTGCGCCGATGTCTGCCACGCGTGTGGTGCCCGTCAGCATCATGGCCAGCGTGAACTCGCGCTGCCAGGTGGCCAGCAGCTCGCGCAGCCCCGCCTCGCCGCCGCCGGCCAGCGCCCAGATCCAGGCGCGCCCGATCAGCACGCCGCGCGCGCCCAGGGCTAGGGCCTTGAAGACGTCGGTGCCGCTCCTCACGCCGCCATCGAGCAGCACTTCGGTTTGCCCGCCCACGGCGGCGGCAATCGCCGGCAGCGCGGCGATGGTCGAGGGCACGCCGTCGAGCTGGCGCCCGCCGTGGTTGGACACGACGATGCCGTCGGCACCCGCGTCCACCGCCGCGCGCGCGTCCTGCGCGTCCAGGATGCCCTTGAGCAGCAGCCGCCCGCGCCAGTGCTGGCGCAGCCAGGCGATGTCGCTCCAGGTCACCGTGGGGTCGAACTGCGCGTCCACCCAGGCCTTGAAGGCGTTCAGGTCGCGCCCGCCGGGCACCTGCTCGGTCAGGCAGCCGAAAGTGAGGGGCTTGCCGCGCAGCGCCACGTCCCAGACCCAGCCGGGGCGTGCCAGCACCTGGGTTGCGCGCAGTGCTGCAGCGCGCGCGCCGCTGTGTGCCAGGCCGTTGCGCACGTCGCGCAGGCGCTGGCCGGTGGCGGGCAGGTCCACGGTGAAGACCAGCGTGCGGCAGCCCAGCTGCCAGGCCTTGTCCAGCAGGGCGCGCACGGCTGAGCGGTCGCGCAGCATGTAGAGCTGGAACCACGGCGGCGGGCTGCCTGCCGGCGCGGCGGCGCAGACCTCATCCAGCGCACAGATGCCCACGGTGGACAGGGTGAAGGGCGCGCCCGCGCTGCTGGCCGCGCGCACGGCCTGCGCCTCGCCGCGGCGCGCCATCATGCCGGCCAGGCCGATGGGGCCCAGAGCCAGTGGCATAGCGCAGTCCTGCCCGGCCAGCTGCGCGCGCGTGTCCACGGCGCCGACATCGACCAGCACGCGCTGGCGCAGGCGGATGGCGGCGAAGTCACGCACGCTGGCTGCGAGTGTCTGCTCGGCGCCAGCGCCGCCGTCGAGGTAGTCGAAGAGAAAGCGCGGCAGCCGCCGGCGCGCCCGCGCCCGCCAGTCGCCCGCCGTGGCCGGGTAGCTCAGGTCAGGCAGCATGGACGGCCTCCGGCGCGCTTGCGCGGCCCAGGCGCCGCATGAGGAGGGCAAACAGCAGGCCGCCGGCATACATCAGCACGCCATAGACGGCGCCGGGAATGGCCATGGCATCCTCCTTGAGCACGCTGCTGGCGATCACCAGCGCCAGCGCCGCGTTCTGCACGGCCGTCTCGATGCCCAGCGTGACCGCTTGGCGGTATGGCAGGCGCGCAGCCCAGGCCATGGCAAAGCCCAGCGCCAGCATGGAGAGGTTGAGCACCAGGGCAAAGGGGGTGAGCGTGGCGAAGTTCTCCACCAGCAGCGCCCAGTTCTTGACCACGGCCAGCACCACGATGAGCACGAACAGCACCGTGGCGATGCGCGTGGCGCGCGGCTCGAAGCGCTGCGCCCAGGCCGGGCGCACGCCACGCGCCCACATGCCCAGGCCCACCGGCAGGCCCAGCACCAGCGCGACCTGGCCCATCATCAGGCCCACCGGCACGTCCACCGCGCGCGAGGCGCCGAGAAAATGCGCCAGCGACCAGGTCACGACCAGCGGCAGCGTGAAGATGGTCAGAACGCTGGCCACGGCGGTGAAGCTCAGCGCCAGCGCCACATCGCCGCGCGCCAGATACGTCAGCAGGTTGGAGGTGCTGCCCGTCGGGCAGGCCGCCAGGATCATGAAGCCCACGGCGAACACCCCCTGTATGCCCGTCAGCCTGAGCAGGAAGTAGCAGGCCAGCGGCAGCAGCACGAAGTGGCAGACCATGCCCACCAGCAGCGCGCGCGGCTGCGCTAGGATGCGGCGGAAGTCCGCTGGCGTCAGCCCCAGGCCGAGCGAGAACATGATGAAAGCCAGGATGAGCGGCAAGAGCACGCCCGAAACAATGTCGCCCTGCATGGTGTCGTCTCCTTTTTTGTCGTGATCGCCTGTGCCCGGCGCCGCTCGCCGTCAGCCGCCCGCGGCGATGCTGGCCGCTGCCGCCTGCGCCGTCAGGATGCAGCCGGGCAGGAAGGTGCCCTCCAGCGAGCGCCGACCCGAGGCCCCGCCGCCGCCAAAGCCTGCCGCCTCGCCCACGGCGTACAGGCCGGCGATGGGGCTGCCGGAGCCGTCCAGCACCCGGCTTTGCAAGTCGGTGGCCAGGCCGCCCAGGCTCTTGCGCGTGATCAGCTGCATGTGGATGGCGATGAAGGGGCCGGCACCCGGCTTTTGCAGCGGCGCCGGCGCGCAGGTGCGCAGCTTGTCTGAGGGCCACTGGCGGGCGTGCAGGATGCGGCGGATCTGGTCGTCGTTGTGCAGTTTCAGCGTGCCGCCGGCGGCGAAGTTGGCATCGAACGCATCGGCCGTGGCCTGCAGCGTCTCGGGCCGCACGTGCTCCGCGCCGGTGAGCGCGTTCATCTTCGCCGCCAGGCCCGCCAGCGTGTCATCGACCAGGAAGTGCGGGCTCTCCTGCTGCATCTGGCGTACCAGGCGGTGGTTGCCCAGCAGGGTTTCCTTGAGAAACAGCGGGAACTGCCGATCGCGGATGCGCTGGTTGTGCTCGGCGCCGGAGATGGCGAATTCCTTGGCCGCGATGCGCCAGTTCAAAAGGTGCCAGGTCCAGGGCTGCTCCTGCTCGGCCACGCGCTGGCACAGCCAGTGGGTGTCAAAACCGGTGACCAGGGGCTCGGGCCCGATGCGCTCGCCCCGGTGGTCCAGCCACAGGGCCGATTTGCACGGGATGGCCGACAGGCCGTGGCCTTCGAAGTGCGGCTGCGGGTGGGCAAAGCCGGCCGCGTAGTTCCACATCTCGCCGGCGTTGCGCACGCTGGCCCCCAGCCCCGCCGCTGCCTCGTGCAGCGCGCCGTCGGCAAAGGGGTGGGCGCCGTTGAGCATGGCGGCCGGCCGGGGGCGGTCCACCGGCCAGTGCGCGCGCGTGCGTTCGTGGCTGCCGTTGATGCCGCCCATGGCCAGCACCACCACGTCGGCCTGCAGACGCACCTCGGCGCCACGGGTCTCATCGACGGCCACGGCGCCCTGCAGGCGACCCGCGCCGTGGTCGAGCTGCGTGACCCGATGGCGGTGCAGCAGCGTGAGCCGGCCGCTGCCGGCGTCGGCCTCCTGCAGCAGGGCGATCATGCGCCGGGTCAGCTCGCGCGAGGTGCCCCAGACGATGTGGTAACGCGGCAGGCTGTTGCCGTCGCCGAAGCGCCCGCGCTCGACCCAATTGACCGCCGGCATGAACTTGATGCCGTGGCGCACCAGCCAGTCGTGCACGCCGGCACGCGAATGCTCGACGTAGTGGCGTGCCCAGGCCAGCGCCTGCCGGTCGCCCTCTCGCAGTTCGCCGAAGCGGATCCAGTCGGCCAGCGCGCGCTCGGGCGTGTCGGGGATCTTCATCTTCGCCTGCAGCGGCGTGCCCACCAGCGCCATGCCGCCGAAGGCCCACAGGGCCAGGCCGCCGAAGCGCTCGGGCGTGTCGCGATCGACGACCGTGACGCGCCGGCCGGCGCGCAGGCATTGCAGCGCGGTCACGATGCCGGCCAGCCCCCCGCCGACGACCAGCACGTCCGTTTGTTTCGTTGCTGTCATGGGTTGTTGTCTCCTTGTGCCGGCGGCCGGGCTCTGCGGGCCCGAAAGTGGCGCGGCACCGGCTGGAGACTAGCCGCCTATGATGCGCGCAGGCTTGACTTTGGAGGACAAGCGCGTTGACTTTGCAGGCCACGGTCTCCCTGGGCTGGGTAAACACGGTGCTCGCCGCCGCCGAGCGCCAGGGCGTGTCGCGCGCGGCCCTGCTCGCGCAGGCTGGGCTGCCCCCCGGGGCGCTGGCGCAGGAGCGCTGGCCCATGGACCACATCACCCGGCTGTGGCGCGCGGCGGCGGCTGCTACCGGCAACCCGGGCTTCGGCCTGCAGGTGGGCCTGCAGGCCGGGCCGCAGAGCTTTGGCTCGGTGGACGGGCTACTGCAGTCCTCGGCCACGCTGCGCCAGGCGATCGCCGCCGTGCAGCGCTACCAGCGGCTGATCAGCGACGGCGGGCGCTTCCAGCTCATCGCCGGACAGGGCGCCGGCTGGCTGGTCTATCACCCGCGCCAGGGCCTGCTGGCCTTCAGCCCGCACCAGATCGAGGCCGTGCTGGCGGCGGTGGTCACCTTCGCCGGCTGGGTGCTGGGCGCGCCCGTGCAGGCGCTGTCGGTGCAGTTCAGCCAGCCGCGCCTGGGGCCGCTGGCCGGCTACCGCGCGACGTTCGGCTGCCCGGTGGCGTTCGAGCAGGCCTTCAGCGGCGTGCTGCTGGACAACGCCGTGCTGGATGCGCCCCTGCCGCGGGCCGATGCGCTCAGCCAGCGCCTGCACGGCCGGCACGCCGCTGCCCGCCTGGCGGCCCTGAGCGCCGGCGGCGCCCTGGTGCGGGAGCTGCGCGCCTGGCTGGAGGCCGCGCTGCAGGCCGGCCACCTGCCCACGCGGGCCCAGGCGGCCCAGGCGCTGCTGGTCAGCGAGCGCACGCTGGCGCGGCGCATGCGGGATGAGGACCTGAGTTTTTCCGGGCTGCTCGACGAGGTGCGCCGCGCCAGCGCCCTGCAGGCCGTGGCCGAGGGCCGCGGCACCCTGGCCGAGATCAGCCAGTCGCTGGGCTACGCCGAGCCCAGCGTGTTCTGGCGCGCGTTCCGGCGCTGGACGGGGTGCACGCCGGCGCAGTGGCGCAAAGGGACAGGGCTCTCAGCGCCGGTCGGCGCCATGTCCCAGGCGCCCGAGCTTGTGCGCCAGCTCGATGGCTGACTCCACCCCCATCTTCTCGAAGATGTTGGCCCGGTGGAACTCCACGGTGCGCGCGGTGATGCCCAGGTGCTCGGCTATGTTCTTGTTGTAGTGCCCGCGGATCAGCTCGTCGAGCACCTCGCGCTCGCGCGGGCTGAGCGAGGCCAGCGCCTGGCGCAGGCGCTGCTCCTCGCGCTCGGCGTCGGTCTGCGCCAGGGCGGCCTGCATGGCGTGCTCCACGCGGTCCACCAGCATGTTGTCCTGAAAGGGTTTTTCCAGAAAGTCCCAGGCCCCGCGCTTGACCGCCTCGACGGCCGTGCCCACGTCGCCGTGGCCGGTCAGGAACAGCACCGGCCAGGGGCAGCCCAGCTCCTTGAGGCGCTCGAAGGTGACCGGGCCCGACAGCGGCTGCATGCGCACGTCCAGCAGCACCACGGCCAGGCCCCAGTCGCCGCGGCGCTGGCGCGCGGCGGTCAGCAGTTCCTCGCCCCCGGCCCAGGTGCGCGCCTGCCAGCCGCGTGAATCGAACAGCCAGGCCAGGCCGTCGCGCACGTCGGCGTCGTCGTCCACTATGTGGATGTCCACGTCGCGCAGGGTCTTGTCGGTCATGGCTCGCAGGTGGGGAGGGGGTCGCCGGCCAGCGGCAGCTCGGCCGTGAACAGCGCGCCGCCCAGGAGCGGGTCGCGCGCCACGAGGATACGCCCGTGGTGGGCTTCGGCGATGGAGCGGCAGATGGCCAGGCCCATGCCCATGCCGCCATCCTTGGTGCTGTAGAAGGCGTCGAAGATGCGCGCCTGCGCGCTCTCGGGCACGCCCGGGCCGCTGTCGGCCACCGACAGGCAGACGTGGCCGAACGCCTGGGCGCGCACCTCCAGGCGCACCTGCACCTGCGGCGGCGCGCTGCCGTGGCGTGCCCAGTCCAGCGCGTTGCTGCACAGGTTGTGCACCAGGTGCTCCAGCAGCAGGGCGTCGCCCAGCACCTGGACGGCCTCGCCGGGCACCTGCAGATCGAGGGCGGCGCCGTGGCCGTGCGCCTCCTGCGCCGAGCGCGCAGCGCGGCGCACCAGGGGCGCCAGGTCCAGGCGCTTGAGGTTGAGCTCGCGCTTGCGGGCAAAGGCGTTGACGCGCTGCGTCACCCCGCCGGCGCGCTCGGCCAGGCCTGCCATGCGCTGCGCCACGGCCTTGAGTTCGGACGGCGCGATGCTGCCGCGCTCAAGGCGGTTGAGCAGGCCGTTGGCAAAGCTCGACAGCGCTCCCAGCGGCTGGTTGAGCTCGTGCGCGAGCGTGGAGGCCACCTCGCCCACGGCCACCAGGCGCGCCGAGGCCTCGAGCTTTTCCTGCTGCAGCGCGGCGAGCTGCTGGGCACGCTTTCGCTCGCTGATGTCCAGTACCGAACTCATCCAGCCGCGCTGCGTGCCGTCGGCGGTGGTCAGGGGCGCCTCGTGGATCAGCACGTCCACCAGGTGCCCGTCCTTGTGGCGGAACTGCGCCTCGATGCCCCCGGGCTGCGTGCCGCCGCGGATCACGCTGGCATGCAGCTCGGCCAGGCGTTCGGCCTGCTCGGGCGGCCAGTAGGGCAGGGGGGCACGCCTGCCGCGCAGCTCCTCGCTGGTATAGCCCAGCATGGCGCAAAACGCCTGGTTCACGTACAGGATGTGGCCCTGCATGTCCCAGGCGCGCATGCCGATGGTGACCGAGCGCTCCATGGCGGTGCGCAGCGCCACCTCGGCCTGCAGGCGCTGCTGCACCCGCTGGCGCTTGCCGAAATCGCGCCGCAGCGCGGCCAGCGACGCGAGCATGCCCAGCAGGAACAGCAGCGCCACCAGAAAGAAGATGCGCGGCGCGGGCGATGTCTGCGGCCCCTGGGGCACCACCTCCAGCAGCAGGTCCGTGCCGGGCAGGTTCATGACCGTGCGGTAGGGCTGGGGCGCTTGCGGCGCGGCAGTGATCGGCGGCTCGCCATCGACCACCAGGCGCACGGCCTGCTTCTGCAGGAACCAGGGCGGGAGCATGGCGTCGACCGCCTGGCGCACTGCCAGCTGCACCACGTAGATGCCCGCCAGGCGGGCGCCGTCGAAATACGGCATGGCCAGCCAGACCCGGTCGGTGCTGCCGCCGTCAGCCTCGCGCATGGGACCGGCGTAGCTGGCCCGGCGCAGGCCGCGCACGATGTCCTCCAGGGTCTGCAGCGCCTGGCGGTTGGACTCGCTGCGCAGCTGGTCCTCCTGCCAGGCGGCAATGTCGCCGGCGCTGGCTCCCTGCTGCTCGGCCAGCCAGGCGTGCGCGACCACCACGCCCGGTGCGCGCCACAGCAGCCCGGCCGGCAGCCCCTCCGGGGCGGCCCGCTCGCGCGCGCGCCACGAGCCGGGGCCGTCGAGCGCGGCCTGGCGCGCCAGCTGGGCCACGTCGTCCTCCAGGCGGCGAAAGTGGAATTGCACGCTCTGCTCGAGCCACTGGGCATCGGCGCCGCGGCGCCGCTCCTCCTCCTCGCTCTCGAAGCGGTCGAGATACCACACCAGCGCCAGCACGGCCGCGACGATCAGCACTGCCAGGCCCATCATCCACAGCACCGTCCAGCGGCTGCGGTCGGGCAGGCTGCGCTTGCTGGCATGCAGCAGCGCGAAATCGTCCGGGGGCGGGGAGGCGGTCATGGGCACGGCGGTGGGCGGCGGTGCGCGCTCGCTGGGCGAGGGGGCGCTGGCCATAATACCGAGCATGCGCGCCCCCGCCTTCAGCCGCCGCCGCGCCGTGCAGGCCCTGGGCCTGGCGGGGCTGGCCGGCACGCGCGTGCCTGCGGCGCCTGCCGCGCGGGTGACCATCCGCCTGTCGCACGTGGTGGCGCGGCGCACGCCCAAGGGCCTGGCGCTGGAGCATTTCGCCGAGCGCGTGCGCTCGCTCAGCCAGGGCGAGATCCAGGTCGCCATCTACCCGAACTCGCTGCTCTACGGCGACGAGGACGAGATGCAGGCCCTGCAGCTGGGCGCGGTGGACATGCTGGCGCCGTCGCTGTCGAAGTTCGGGCCCATCGGCTTTCCCGAGTTCGAGCTGTTCGACCTGCCCTTTCTGTTCGACGCCGGCGAACAGGTGCAGCACACCAAGCAGGGGGCCGTGGGCCAGGAGCTGCTGGCGCTGCTGGCGCGCCAGCGGCTGGTGGGCCTGGGCTACCTGGACAATGGCTTCAAGCACATGAGCGCCAACCGGGCGCTGCGGGCGCCCGAGGACTTCGTGGGCCTGCGCGTGCGCATCCAGTCCTCGCGCGTGATCGCCCACCAGATGCGCGCCCTGGGCGCGCGCCCCGTGGTCCTGCCCTTCGGCGAGACGCATCGGGCGCTGGCCGCGCGCGTGGTGGACGGTACCGAGAACCCCGTCTCCAACTTCTGGACGCAGCGCATGCACGAGGCGCAGTCCGACCTGAGCCTGACGTCCCACGGCTACCTGGGCTATTGCCTGGTGGTGCACCAGCGCTTCTGGGAGCACCTGGCTGCTGCCGACCGCGCGCTGATCGAGCAGGCGCTGGCCGAAGCGCTGGCCTGGGGCAACGCCATCGCCCAGCGCGAGAACGACCAGGCACTGGCGGCGCTGCGCGCCAGCGGCGCCACGCGCATCCACGAGCTGGACGCCGTGCAGCGCCAGCGCCTGCGCCACGCCACGCGCGGCGTGCACGAGGCCCTGGCCGCGCGCATCGGTGCGGAGTGGATACGGCGCATGCGTGGTGCGGCAGCAGGAACGCGACAGGGTTAACCCTTACGGGTTGGCCCTAGCTGTGGAAGGCCACAGTTACAACGCCGTAACACCTTCATTACATTGCGCGGCGTTGTGATCCCATGCATAGGAGACTTGTCATGCAATTTCCGGTGAAGAAGATTCTGGCCTGCGCACTGCTGGCCGCAGGCGCCGTCGCTGCCCACGCGCAGACGGTGATCAAGTTCAGCCACGTGGTGGCCCAGGACACGCCCAAGGGCAAGGCCGCCGAGTTCTTCGCCAAGAAGGCCGAGGAGCTGACCAAGGGCAAGGTCAAGGTCGAGGTGTACGCCAACAGCGCCCTCTACAAGGACAAGGAAGAGATGGAGGCGCTGCAGCTGGGCTCGGTGCAGATGCTGGCCCCGTCGCTGGCCAAGTTCGGCCCGCTGGGCGTCAAGGAGTTCGAGGTCTTCGACCTGCCCTTCATCTTCGACAACCGCGACGACCTGCACAAGGTCACCACCGGCGCGGTGGGCGCCAACCTGATGAAGAAGCTGCAGTCGCGCGGCATCACCGGCCTGGCCTTCTGGGACAACGGCTTCAAGGTCTTCTCGGCCAACAAGCCGCTCAAGACCGTGGCCGACTACAAGGGTCTGAAGTACCGCATCCAGTCCTCCAAGGTGCTGGAGGAAGAGATCCGCGCCCTGGGCGGCATCCCGCAGGTGATCGCCTTCGGCGAGACCTACCAGGCGCTGCAGACCGGCGTGGTGGACGCGACCGAGAACCCGCCGTCCAACTTCTACACGCAGAAGATGCACGAGGTGCAAAAGCACCTGACCATGACCAACCACGGCTACCTGGGCTATGCGGTCATCGTCAACAAGAAGTTCTGGGACGGCCTGCCCGCCGACGTGCGCGGCCAGCTGGAAGACGCCATGCGCCAGGCCACGGCCTACGCCAACCAGATCGCCCAGGACGAGAACGATCAGTCCATGGAAGCCGTGAAGAAGAGCGGCAAGACCACCATCTACACGCCCACCGCCGAAGAGCGCGCGGCTCTGAAGAAGGCGCTGATCCCGGTGCACGACAAGATGTCCGGCCGCATCGGCAAGGAAATCATCCAGGACGTGTACAAGGCCACCGGCTTCGACCCGAAGAAGCTCTGAGCCTCGTTGTTGAGCTGAGCTAAAGAAAGACCGCCGGGGCGCTAGCGCAGCGCCTCCGGCCCAGGGAGGGCGCCCGCATGGGCGCCCTCGCCGTGCAATCCGCACCGCGCACCGACCTTCTCTGCGGAGAACCATCCCATGATGAAAATCCTCGATCACCTAGAAGAGTGGCTGATCACCTTCCTGATGGGCGCTGCCACGCTCATCGTCTTCGTCGCGGTGCTGCACCGCTACACCGCGGGCTATGCCATCCCCGGCCTGCAGGACTGGCTGCTGTCCATCAACATGACCTGGGCGCAGGAGCTGACCATCATCATGTTCGTGTGGATGGCCAAGTTCGGCGCCGCCTACGGCGTGCGCACCGGCATCCACGTGGGCGTGGACGTGTTCATCAACCGCATGGGCCGAGACACGCGCGGCAAGTTCATCATCTTCGGCATGGCCGCCGGCGCGCTGTTCACCGGCATCGTGGCCGGCATGGGCGCGACCTTCGTCTGGGACAACGGCGCGCACTACGCCATCTTCAAGGCCATCGGCATGAACGTCGAGGAGCTGATCGAGGGGCCGACCACGCCGGACCTGGAATGGCCGACCTGGATCGTCTATAGCGCCATCCCCCTGGGCAGCAGCCTGATGTGCTTCCGCTTCCTGCAGGTGCTGGTCGGCTTCGTCCGCACCGGCGAGCTGCCGCACCACGACCACGGCCACGTCGACGGGCTGGAGGAGACGCCGGCCGAGGAAGCGGCGCAGAACACCGAGTTCTACAACCTGCAGGACAACCTGCACCCCGACGAGGACCGCCCCGGCAACGCCGACCGCAAGAACACGGGTGACCGCACATGAACGCCGCCATCATCTTCATCATCCTGGCGACGCTGATGCTCACCGGCATGCCGGTGTCCATCTCGCTGGGCCTCACCGTCCTAACCTTCCTGTTCGGCTTCACCGACGTGCCGCTGGAGTCGGTGGCGCTGAAGCTGTTCACCGGCATCGAGAAGTTCGAGATCATGGCGATCCCGTTCTTCATCC
>NZ_DAMCAM010000019.1:0-48967 GCF_032059615.1 Melaminivora sp.
AAGCCCAGCAGCATACAACGCCCCTGCCATCGAAAGATGCAGGGGCGTTGGCGTTCATGACAGCCTGAAGAAAATAAGGGCGGCTGTCCAGAATGCAGACAGGGCTGCAGCAGGCAAGGAGATAAGCAAACCAGAGACGTGCAGTGCCGCGCCGGCGCGTCGTTCCTCGTGCGAAAGGATATGGTGTATTTCGTGTGATCGTTGTGGCCTGCCGCATGCTGAGAACAGCACAAGACGGCGGCGCGGGCAAGCGCGCGGCAGGACAGGCGATGTACATGCGTTCTGCCGATGCCTTGCTTCTCCCTTCCGGCCTGCGCTTTGCGCTACGATTGACGTGCACGTCAACGCCATGTTCAGACTCCCTCTGCTGCCTGGCAGAAAGCCCGCGCAAGCAGGCAGGTTCCTCTCCCATGGCCACCTATTCCATCAGCGATCTCGCCCGCGAGTTTGATCTCACCACCCGCGCCATGCGCTTCTATGAAGACATGGGGCTGCTGCAGCCCGAGCGCACCGGGCCGGGGGGCAGGGTGCGCGTGTACAGCGCGCGGGACCGCACACGCCTGCGCCTGACGCTGCGCGCCAAGCGGCTGGGGCTTTCGCTGTCCGAGGCACGGGAAATCATCGACCTCTACGACAGCCCGCGCGATACCGGGGTTCAGTTGCGCAAATTCCTGCAGGTACTGGCGCTGCACCGTGCGCAGCTCGAGGAGCAGATGCTGGACCTGCAGGCCAACCTGGACGAAGTGCGGGAGCACGAGCGCGAGGCGCAGGAGTTGCTGAAAAAAATCGAGCCGTCCGATCCAGGAAGTGTTGGATAATTGACGTTTACGTAAACGTCACCACACTCAGCTTCAGGAGCCGAACCCATGAGTACCACCCAGTTACCCGGTCTGAACTTCCAGTTGGGCGAAGACATCGACGCGTTGCGGGATGCGGTGCGCGAGTTTGCCCAGAGCGAGATCGCACCGCGCGCGGCCGAGATCGACCACAGCGACTGCTTCCCCATGGACCTGTGGAAGAAGCTGGGCGACTTGGGCGTGCTGGGCATCACCGTGCCCGAGCAATATGGTGGAGCGGGGATGGGCTATCTGGCCCACATGGTGGCCATGGAGGAGATTTCCCGGGCCAGCGCCTCGGTGGGCCTGTCGTATGGCGCGCATTCCAACCTCTGCGTGAACCAGATCAACCGCAATGGCAATGAGGCGCAAAAGGCCAAGTACCTGCCCAAGCTTATCAGTGGCGAGCACGTGGGGGCCCTCGCCATGAGCGAGCCCGGTGCCGGTTCTGACGTCATCAGCATGAAGCTCAAGGCCGAGGACAAGGGCGACCACTATCTGCTCAACGGCAACAAGATGTGGATTACCAACGGCCCCGATGCCGACACGCTGGTGGTCTATGCCAAGACCGAGCCCGAGCTGGGCGCGCGCGGCGTGACGGCCTTCCTGATCGAAAAAGGCATGAAAGGCTTCTCCATTGCGCAGAAGCTCGACAAACTGGGCATGCGCGGCAGCCACACGGGCGAGCTGGTGTTTCAGAACGTCGAGGTGCCCGCCGAGAACGTGCTGGGTCAGGTGGGCGGCGGCGCCAGGGTGCTGATGAGCGGCCTGGACTACGAGCGCGCCGTGCTCACTGGCGGCCCTCTGGGCATCATGCAGTCCGTCATGGACAACGTGATCCCCTACATCCACGACCGCAAGCAGTTTGGCCAGAGCATCGGCGAGTTCCAGCTGATCCAGGGCAAGGTCGCCGACATGTATACCGTGTTGCAGGCTGCACGTTCGTTTGCCTACACGGTCGCCAAGAACCTGGACATGCTGGGCACCGACCACGTGCGCCAGGTGCGCAAGGACTGCGCCAGCGTCATTCTCTGGACCGCCGAGAAGGCCACCTGGATGGCAGGCGAGGGCATCCAGATCTACGGCGGCAACGGTTACATCAACGAATACCCGCTGGGCCGCCTGTGGCGCGACGCCAAGCTGTACGAGATTGGCGCCGGCACCAGCGAAATCCGCCGCATGCTGATTGGCCGCGAGCTCTTTGCAGAGACCTGCTGACGCAGCAGTGGAAGCGCCCATTCCTTCTTTCCACCCCTAAAGGAGCCCCGATGACCACCACCTCCATTGAAGAACTGTTCGTACACAACCGCGAATGGGCGCAGGAGATGGAGCGTGACCGGCCGGGCTTCTTCACCGGACTGATGGCTCAGCAAAAGCCGCGCTATATGTGGATCGGCTGCTCGGACAGCCGCGTGCCGGCCAACCAGATCACGGGTTTGGAGCCGGGCGAGGTGTTCGTGCACCGCAACATTGCCAATGTGGTCGTGCCCAGCGACCTGAACGCCCTGTCCACCATCCAGTACGCCGTGGACCAGCTGCATGTGCAGCACCTCATGGTCGTTGGCCACTACGGTTGCGGTGGCGTGCGCGCGGCCCTGGAGGACATGCGCGTGGGCTTGGCCGACAACTGGATTCGCCACGTGAAGGACGTGCGCGACAAGTACGCTGACCTTCTGGAGGGCCTGTCACCGCAGTGGCGCCTGGACGCGCTGTGCGAACTCAACGTCATCGAACAGGTGGCCAATGTGGCGCACAGCACCGTGGTGCACGATGCCTGGGCGCGCGGGCAGGCGCTGACCCTGCACGGCTGGTGCTACAGCCTGAAAAATGGCCTGATCACCAACGTAGAGGTGACGGTGCCGGGCGCCGGCGGGCTGGACGAGGTGCAGCGGCGTGCCGTGGAGCGCGTCGCCACCCGCGAGCGCGCCTGACGGCGCGCGCCAGGGCAGGGGTCACGGCGCACGCCGGGTACAAGACAGCGGCATGACCCGCCAGCCTGCAGGGACCCGCATCCGCCATGTTTCCTGAACGCCTCGACGCTCCGCAGGCCTTCGGCATCGCCAAGGCCATGCTGGACGGCTTCAACCGCCACTATCGGCTGTTTCGCGCCGAGTCGGCGCGCGCCAAGCACCGCTTCGAGACAGCCGACTGGCATGGCCAGCAGCGCGCGCAGCGCGAGCGCATCGAGTTCTACGACCTGCGCGTCAAGGAGTGCGTGCGCCGCCTCGACAAGGAGTTCGGCGCGGGCGCCCTGCCAATGGACGTGTGGCACGAGGTCAAGCTGCACTACATCGGCCTGATGGTCAACCACCTGCAGCCCGAGCTGGCCGAGACCTTCTTCAACTCGGTCACCACCAAGATCCTGCACCGCACGCACTTCCAGAACGACTTCATCTTCGTGCGCCCGGCCGTCAGCACCGAATACATCGAAAGCGACGACCCGGCGGCGCGCCCGACCTACCGCGCCTACTATCCCCGGGAGGGCAGGCTGCACGAGACCGTGATCGCCCTGGTGGAAGGCTTGGCGCTGCAGCGCCCCTTCGAAGACCTGCCGCGCGACGTCGACTTGGTGGTGCAGGCGATCGCCGGGCGCCTGGGCGCCGTGAAGCTGCGCAGCAACTTCCAGGTCCAGGCACTGACCGGCCTGTTCTATCGCAACAAGGGTGCCTACCTGGTGGGCAAGATCATCAATGGCTTTGCCGAGCTGCCCTTTGCCCTGCCCATCCTGCACGGCGAGCGTGGCGGCCTCATCATCGACGCGGCCCTGTTCGGCGAGGCCGACCTGCAGATGCTGTTCAGCTTCGCGCGTGCCTACTTCATGGTGGACATGGAGGTGCCCAGCGCCTATGTGCAGTTCCTGCGCAGCCTCATGCCGCGCAAGCCCCGGGGCGAGCTCTACACGGCCCTGGGTCTGGCCAAGCAGGGCAAGACGCTGTTCTACCGCGACTTCCTGCATCACCTGAAGTATTCCAGCGACCAGTTTCGCATCGCGCCCGGTATCCGCGGCATGGTCATGCTGGTGTTCGACCTGCCGAGCTTTCCCTACGTCTTCAAGCTCATCAAGGACCGCTTTCCGGCGCCCAAGGACACCACGCGCGAGCAGGTCAAGGCGAAATACCTGCTGGTCAAGCAGCACGACCGCGTGGGCCGCATGGCCGACACGCTGGAGTACAGCTTGGTGGCCTTCCCGCGCGAGCGCTTCTCCGACGAGCTGATCGAAGAGATCCGGCGGCACGCGCCCAGCCAGATCGAGATCAGCGACCGGGACGGCGACGGGCGCGAGGAGGTCATCATCCGCCACCTCTACATCGAGCGGCGCATGATTCCGCTGAACATCCACCTGCAGGAATGCTTCGACGCCGGCCTGGAAAAGCCCGAGGTCCGGCGGGCGCTGGAGCATGCCGTGGTCGAATACGGCAACGCCATCAAGGACCTGGTGGCGGCCAACATCTTTCCGGGCGACATGCTGTGGAAGAATTTCGGCATCACCCGCAACGGCAAGGTCGTGTTCTACGACTACGATGAAATCGAGTACCTCACCGACTGCCACTTCCGCCGCGTGCCGCCGCCGCGCAACGAGGACGACGAGCTGTCAGGGGAGGTCTGGTGGCCGGTCGGCCCGCACGACGTCTTTCCCGAGACTTTCGCGCCCTTTTTGCTCGGCAACCCGGCCGTGCGCGAGATCTTCCTGCGCCACCATGCCGACCTGCTGGACGTGACGTTCTGGCAGTCGCACAAGGAGCGCATCCAGGTGGGCCATGTCCATGACGTGTTCCCCTACGACGTGCAGCGGCGCTTTCGCGCCGGCGCCGCCGTTTCTTCTTCCTCCGCTTCCACCCTTTCAGGAGCCCCCGCATGAACTCCCCGCAAACACAAAAAGACCCCGTCGTCATCGTCGGAGCCGCGCGCACGCCCATGGGCGCCTTCCAGGGCGATTTTGCCGAGCTGCAGGCCTGGGAGCTGGGCGGCGCCGCCATCCGCGCTGCCGTCGAGCGTGCCGGCATCGCACCCGAGAAGGTCGATGAGGTGCTGTTCGGCAACTGCCTGATGGCCGGCCAGGGTCAGGCGCCGGCACGCCAGGCGGGCCACGCCGCCGGCCTGCCGCGCAGCACCGGTGCCGTCACCCTGTCCAAGATGTGCGGCGCCGGCATGGAGGCGACCCTCCTCGCGCACGACCAGCTGGTTGCCGGCAGCCGCGACGTCATGGTCGCCGGCGGCATGGAGAGCATGACCAACGCGCCCTACCTGCTGAAGAAGGGCCGCGGTGGCTACCGCATGGGCCACGACAAGGTCTATGACCACATGATGCTGGACGGCCTGGAGGACGCCTACGAGCCCGGCCGCTCCATGGGCACCTTCGGCGAGGACTGCGCCGCCAAGTACCAGTTCACCCGCGAGGACCAGGATAAATTCGCGATTGCCAGCGTCCAGCGGGCACAAGATGCTACGAATTCAGGAGCATTCAAGGACGAGATCGCTCCGGTCACGGTCAAGACCCGCAAGGGCGAAGTCACCGTGTCCGAGGACGAGGGCCCGGGCAAGGCACGCCTGGACAAGATCGCCAGCCTCCGGCCCGCCTTCAAGAAGGACGGCACCATCACCGCGGCGTCGAGCTCCAGCATCAACGACGGCGCCGCCGCCCTGGTGCTGATGCGCGAGTCCACCGCGCGCGAGCTGGGCGCCAGGCCACTGGCCCGCATCGTCGCCCACGCCACGCACGCGCAGGAGCCGGAATGGTTCACCACCGCCCCCGTCGGCGCCACCGAGAAGGCGCTGAAGAAGGCCGGCTGGAAGGTGGAAGACGTGGACCTGTGGGAGATCAACGAGGCCTTTGCCGTCGTGCCCATGGCGCTCATGAAGGACCTGAACGTGCCCCACGACAAGGTCAACGTGCATGGCGGTGCCTGCGCCCTGGGCCACCCCATCGGCGCCAGCGGGGCCCGCATCCTGGTCACGCTGCTGCATGCCCTGCAGCGCAGCGGCAAGCAAAAGGGCCTGGCCACGCTGTGCATCGGCGGCGGCGAGGCCACGGCCATGGCCATCGAGCTGGTCTGACCCGGCGGCGCGGCCAGCATCGGGGCGGGCGACAGGCAAAAGCACATGCACGGGCCGCAGGGTTCGCTGGCCCGGCTGCTGTGGCGCTTTGCCGCCCTGCTGATCGCTGTCTGCGCCGCCACGCTGCTGGCCGGCACCCTGCTGCTGCAGGCCACGCTGCGCAACGCCCAGCAGGACACATTCGCGGCCCGCTTCGCACTGGCCGGGCAGCGCGCCGCCACGGCCGCCGAGAACGCCCTGGCCCTGGGCGCTCCCCTGGCTCCCGGCACCCCGCTGGCCGACCTGCTGGCGCGCGAAGCGGCGCTGGAGCCGGCGTTGCTATCGTTTGCCATCGTCTCTCCTGCTGGGCAGGTCCTGCTGGCGGCACCTGCCCGGGCTGGCGCGGCCGCGCAGCCCGTCCCCGACCCATCGGCCCTCGCGCAGTGGCGCACACCCATCCGTAACGACCTGGGGCAGGCGGTCGCCTGGGTGCAGATGCGCTATGACGCTTCTGCCCTGCACAGCGCCCGGCAGCAGCTCGAAGGCGTGCTCTGGCGCGCCCTGGTTCCGGCGCTGCTGCTGGTCGCCGCGGGCCTGGCCCTGTATTGCGGCTGGCTGGCGCGCCGTGCCGCCCGGGGCCGGACGCGGGGTGACGCGCGCACCCGGCTGGTGCTGGCCGCGCTGGTGCTGCTCGCCACTGCGCTGCTGTGGCTGGGCGCCCGGGCCACTGCTGCGGGCCAGGCCAGCATGGCGCCGGACCAGCGCGCCAAGGCGGCGGCCGTGGCGCGTTCCAGCGCCGCGCTGGTGGCGCGCGCCCTGGAGGCGGGCGTGCCGCTGCGCTCCCTGGCCGGCGTGGGCCGGCACACCGAGGCCCTGCGCGCGCGCAGCCCCGAGATCATGGCGCTCGCCATCCATGCCCCCGACGGCGAACTGCTGGCCGGCACGGCGCTCCAGCCCGGTCCCTGGACCGTCGCCGCTCCCGTACGCATCGCCGGCGAAGGGGCCCCGGTAGCCCGGGTGTTGCTGCAGCTCGACCCGCAAGCGCTGGCACGCCAGCTGCGCGGCACGCTGCTGGACATGGCCTTCCTGGGCGCGATCTGTCTGCTGCTGGCGCTGGAGTGGGTGGCCCTGGGCCTGGGGACCCGCGGCGCGCGGGCGCTCAGCATCCTGCAGGCGCGGAACGTGCGGCTCGCTGCAGCGGGCTCGCGCGCTGCGTGGCGGCCCCTGTCGGCCGCGGCGGTGCGCCCGGCGCTGTTTCTCTTCATGCTGTCCGAGGAAGTCACGCGGCCCTTCCTGCCGACCTGGGCGCGCGCGCTGGCGCCGGCCCACTGGGGTCTGCCGGCGGACACCCTGGCCGGCCTGCCGCTGGTCGTGTTCCTGGCGCTGGTGGCGCTGCTGCAATGGCCGCTGGCTTCCTGGTCGGAGCGGTTCGGGCGCCGCTCCGGCCTGGTGCTCGGCGCGCTGCTGGGCGCGGCCGGGCTGGCCTGGGCCGCCTGGGTGCCGCAGTTCCAGGCGCTGTTGGGCGCCCGGGCCCTGGGTGCCGTGGGGTTTGCCATGGTGTTCGTCTCGGCGCAGGGCGCGGTCATCGATGGCTCGTCCGCCCGGGACCGGGCGCGCAGCCTGGCGCAGTTCGTGCGCGCCATCCTGGTGGCCGGGCTGTGCGGGCCGCCCCTGGGCGGCATGCTGGCCGAGCGCTGGGGTACCGGGTGGGCCCTGGCGGTGGCCGCCGGCCTGGCCGCGCTGGCGGCGGCCGTGGCCTGGGGGCAGATGCCGGCCACGCGCGCGGCGCCTGCCGCGGTCGCACCCGCCGCGCCGCTGTCACCCGCCGCCCTGCTGCGCCAGCCGGGCCTGGCGCCCCTGCTGCTGGGCTGTGCCCTGCCGGCCAAGCTGCTGCTGGCCGGGCTGTGTTTCTATCTGCTGCCCCTGCATCTGCAGGACCTCGGATATGGCAGCGCCGCCACCGGCCGCCTGCAAACGCTCTACCCGCTGACCATGGTGCTGCTGGTGCCGCTGGCAGCGCGCCTGGCCGATCGCTGGGGCCGCCGCGAGGTTTTCGTTTGCGCGGGCGGCCTGCTCGCCGGCGCCTGCGCCCTGCTGGCCTGGCCCGGCGCGAGCGCGCCGCTGACCCTGGCGCTGGCGCTGCTCGGGCTGGGCGCGGGGCAGGCGTTGTCGATCACGCCGCAGTCGGCCCTGGTGGCCGACCGCGCGCGCAGCCTGCCAGCGCTGCAGGGGGCGTCGGTGCTGGGGCTGTTCCGGCTCACCGAGCGCGGCGGCAGCGCGCTCGGTCCGGTCTGCGGGGCCTGGCTGCTGCCCGTGCTGGGCTTCGGACCGGCAGCAGCGGTCCTGGGCGCCGTGGCCGTCTGCGGCAGCCTGGCCTATGGCTGGACACTGCGGCGCCCGGCCGTGGGCGCGCGGCGCCACTTGTGAGAGACTGCGCGCCACGCCTTTGACGCCCGGACCGCGAGCGACAGGGTGGATAACGCACACCCGCCATGTCGCGCCGAGCCTTCCTCCGCCACTGCCTGCACGCCGGCCTGCCCCTGTTGGTACCTCTGGCCCATGCCGCCGGGCGGTCTTTCCACATCCTCATGGTCACTTTCCGCGGCGAGACCGACGTGGACCGCGGCTTTCGCGCCTACCTGGCCGAGGCCGGCCTGCAGGTGCGCTACACCGTGCGCGACGTGCAGCAGGACGTGGCGCGCATCCCGGCCATCGTGCAGGAGGCGCGCCAGCTCGCCCCCGACCTGATCTACGTCTGGGGCACGCCCGCCACGCTGGCGCTGGTCGGCCCGTTCGATGCGCAGGACACGCGCCAGCAGTACATCCACGACATTCCGGTGGTGTTCGCCCTGGTGGCAGCGCCGCTGCAGTCGCGCATCGTGCCGCGCCTGGAGGCCCCCGGGCGCAACGTCACGGGTGCCGTGCACGTGGTGCCGCCGCAGGTGCAGCTGCGCGTCATGCACAGCTATCGGCCGTTCCATGCCATGGGCGTGCTCTACAACGCTGGCGAGCCCAATTCGCAGGCCATCGTGGCCCAGACGCGGGCCTGGTGCGAGGCGCAGGGCGCCGAACTGATCGCGCGCACCTTCCGCACCAGCGCCGAGGCCCAGCCGCTGGCCGATGGCGTGGAGGACCTGGTCGCCGAGATCCACGCCGCCGGCGCGCAGTGGCTCTATCTGCTGCCCGACACCTTTCTCGGCACGCTCTACGGGCGTGTCACCCCGGCGGCGCTGCAGCTGCAGCTGCCCACCTTCGGCGCGGCCGAGCTGGCCGTGCGCTCGGGCGGCGCGCTGCTCGGGCTGGTCAGTCGCTACTGGTCGGTGGGACAGCTGGCCGGGGCCAAGGCGGCGGAGATCCTGGTGGGTGGCAAGGCGCCGGGCAGCGTGCCGGTGGAGACGCTCAAGCGCTTCTCGCTGCTGGTGAACATGCGCGTGGCGCACCAGCTGCGCCTGTACCCGCCCATCGACATGCTCAACTACGCCGAGGTCATCGCCGTCGGCGCGGCGCCGGAGCCCGCTTCATGACACAGGCAGGCCCTGCCCACGGCCCGGCGCTGCACTGGCGCGCGCTGCAGCTGCAAGACCTGCAGGCCATGCACGACCTGCACCTGCTGGGCATCGCCGGGTTGCCGGCGCAGATCGTCAAGCCCGAAAGCCTGCAGTTCCTGCAGGAACTCCTGCAGGGCCGCGGCCACGTGCTGGGAGCGTGGGAGGAAGGCACGCTCGTCGCCTACGGCGTGCTGCAGCATGACCTGCTGCCCGAAGACCGGCCGCATGCGCTGCTGGGCCTGGCACCGCAGGCGCCCCTGCGCAAGCTCGCCGGCGCCGTCGTCCATCCGCGCTGGCGCGGGCGGGGCCTGCAGCGCCAGCTGATCCTGCAACGCCTGGCGCTGGCCGGGCCGGAGGCAGTGTTTGCCACGGCCGCGCCCGGCAACGCTGCCAGCTGGCACAGCCTGCTGGCCTGCGGTCTTGCGGTGCGCGCGCTGCAGTACCGCTACGGCGGCCATGCGCGTTATCTGCTGGCGCGCGAGCCGGCGGGTACGGCCTGCTGGGCCGGCGACCCCGGGGCCGCGCAGGAGCTGGGCTCCGACGCCCTGGCGCGCCAGCAGACGCTGCTCGACCAGGGCTGGCGCGGCGTGGCGCCCGGCGCGACTGCGGCCTGCCTGCGCCTGGAGCCGCCCGCAGGGTGGGCCGCGCCATGAGCGCCGACCGCTTGGCGCACGACGGGCCGCGCCTCGTCGTCGACCTGCAGGCGCTGGCGCACAACTGGCGGGCCGTGCAACGTGCCTGTCCGCATGCGCGTGTCGGCGCCGTGGTCAAGAACGACGCCTACGGCCTGGGCGTGCAGCACGTCGTGCCCACGCTGTGGACGCTGGGCTGCCGCGATTTCTGGGTTGCGACGGCGCGCGAGGCGCTGGCGCTGCCCGCCTGCCTGCCCGCCGATGCCCGGGCGCAGGGCCTGCAGCTGTGGGTGCTCAACGGGCTGGCCGGGGCCGACCCACGGGATTTCGGCGCCCACGGACTGACCCCGGTGCTGGCCGGGCCGCATGAGGCGGCCGCCTTGGCCGGGTACGCCGCAGCAGCCGGCGGACCCCTGCCCGTGGCGGTGCAGCTGGACACCGGCCTGACCCGCCTGGGCTTTGGCCTGCCCGACCTGGCGCTGCTGCAGCCAGGCAGAGCCCTGTGGCGCGACGCGCGGCCGCTCCTGTGGCTGACCCACCTGGGGCGCTTCCACGACCCCGCGGCACCCCAGTGCCTGCAGCAGCGCAGCCGCTTCGAGCAGTGGACGGGGGCGCTGCCGGCTGCCGCGCGCAGCATCGCCACCTCGTCGAGCGTCTTTGCCGGGCACCAGTGGCACTTCGACCACGTGCGCACGGGCAGCGCGCTGTGGGGCGTGCCAACCGGGGCGCCGGGCGCGCCGCTGCACCCCGTGGCGCGCCTGGAAGCGCCCGTGCTGCGGGTGGTCGACGTGCCTGCCGGCACCGAGATCGGCTATGCCGGCAGCTATATCACCACGCACGCCTGCCGGGTCGCCACGGTGGCCCTGGGCTATGGCGACGGCCTGCCCTTCGGCCTGGTCAACCGGGGCCATCTGATGGTGGCTGGACGGCCCGCCCCGGTGCTGGGCGGCGTCGCCATGGGGCTGGTCGGGGTCGATGTGAGCGCCCATGCGCCCGGCGAGGTGGTCCCCGGCATGTGGGCCGAGGTCTATGGCCCGCAGCAGCCGCTGGCGACCGTGGCCGGCTGGGCCGGGGTGGCGCCCAACGTGCTGCTGACCCTCACCGCGCGCCTGGCGGCGCAGCGCAGCGCGACGCCCGGGGGCCCGGCATGACGCAGGCCGGACGCATCCTGGCGCTGGTGCTGGCGGGGGTCTGCGCGCTGATGGCCTGCCTCTGGGCCCTGGGCGAGCACACTGGCCGGCTGCACCGGGCCGACATGGCGGCGCAGCGCGACGCCTACCTGCTGCGCCAGCTGCGCACCACGGCCGAGAACTACCTGGCCACCGGCCTGCAGCTCGAACAGCTGCAGGCGCTGCAGGAGATGCTCGAACGCGAGCAGGCGGCCTTCTCCGGCATCATCACCATCGACGTGTTCAGTCCCGACGGCACGGTGCTCTACAGCACCGACACGGGCAGCCGCGGCGGGCCCGTGCCCGGGGAGTGGCGGGCACTGCTGGCGCAGCAGGAGCCCTGGCAGGGTGCGGCACCCGGCCAGCGCCAGATCGGCCAGCGTTTCGACAACGACCTGGGCCAGGCCGCCGGCGGCATCGTGCTCACCCTGACCACGGCCAAGGAGCCGCCCACCCTGATGCAGTGGTACGAGAGCAGCCGCCACCTGCTCGACTGGCTGGTCGTGGGCCTGCTAGCGGCCCTGGCGGCGGTGGGCCTGGTCCAGCTGGGGCTGCGCCGCCTGGGCCGGCCCTACGACGCGGCCGCCCGCATCCTGAGCGCCACGGACCCGCCGCCCGAGGCGGCCGGGCAGACGCCCCTGGCGCACGCCGCCCGGCAGCAAAGGCTGGCCTGGCAGGCCGGACTGCAGCGCGCCCGGGAAGGGATGGAGCACCTGGAGGCCATCGACCATGAAGGCTGAGCACTGGACGCAGGACCTGCGCTGGCGCGTGGGCGCGCTGGTCTTTGCCGTGCTGGCCGCCGTGGGCGGGCTCTGCGCCCTGTGGGCCCTGCATGACCTGCGGGGCAGCGGCGCGCGCACCGCGCGCGAGGACGCCCGGGCGCTGGCGCAGTCGGTCGCCCAGACCCTGGCCCAGCAACTGGGCCGCGCGGCGCGGCTGGGCATCCCGCTGGAGGAGCTGCCAGGCGTGCCGGCCTACCTGCAGGCAGCCCTGCAGCGCCAGCCGGCCCTGACGCGCATCACCGTCGAGCAGGCCGATGGCAGCGTGCTGCACACCGTCCAGGGCGTCCGTGCGCCCGCGCACGATGGCTTGACCAGCGTGGTGCGCCGACCCATCAGCGGCTTGCCCGCCCAGGCCGGCACGGTGGCCGTGGCGGCCGACCCGGCGGCCAGCATCGGCGCCCTGCTGCGCCGCGCAAGGGTGCAGGCCGCCGCACTGGTGCTGGGCCTGGCGCTGGCCGCCGCGCTGGCCGCCGCCCTCGGCCCCGGCGCGCGCATGGAGCGCCAGCGCCGCCGCGTGCTCGCGCGCCTGGCGGGCCGGGCGCCGGCCCGGGCGCACGCCCCGCAGCCGGCGTCCACCCCGCGCGGCCTGCCGGCGCTCGCCCTGGCGCTGGACCAGGGCGACGCCCGGCTGCACGAGGCGCGCAAGGCCGTGCAGACCTACGCCCGGGAGCTGCTGGCCACCGACTTTGACGGCCGGCTGCGCCCGAGCATCGAGCGCATCGTGCAGGACAGCGGCGCGGAGCTGCCGGCCGCGCCGCCGGTGCACGGCCCGGACGGGAAGGACTGACGCCATGCTGCTGCGCACCCGCATCACCGCCATGGTGGCCGCCGGCCTGCTGCTGGCGGGCCTGGGCTGGGGCCTGGCCACCGCACTGCGCGAAGAGCTGCTGGAGCGGCGTCTGACCGTGGCCGTGCAGGCCGCGCACGCAGCCCTGTGGGACGAGGCCCTGGCCGCCCACGACAAGGCGCTCGATGAACATGCCGACAAGCTCATGATGCAGCCTGGGTTCGAGGCCGCCGTGCGCCAGAACGACGGCGCCGCCCTGGCACGGCTGCTGCATGACATGGAGCTGGGGCCCGGCCCCGGGCAGCCGCTGGATCAGGTGGCGGTGCTCGGCCTGGAGCGTGCCCCGCTGGTGCTGGGGCCGTCGCTGGCGCGCGAGCTGCTGGACGCCGACAGCCTGGAGCGCGCCGCCGTGGGCGATGCGGTGGACGGGCTGCGCGTGATCGGCGCCCGCCGGGCGCTGGTGCTCTCGGCGCGGCGCCTGTCTGGCGGGGGCGAGGCCGGTGTGCTGGTACTGGCGCGCAACGCCCGCCACGCGCTCACGCACATGGCCGGGCGCACGGGCGCCTCCCTGACCCTGCTGGACCTGCGCGGCCGGCTGCTGGCCACCACCGATGCCGCGTTGTGGCAGGCCGCCGGCCCGGTCATGGCCCAGCGCGGGCTGCAGCGCAGCGACCTGCAGCTCAACGGCCGCAGCTACCTGCTCAGCAGCTTGCCGGTGCGCGATGTGTCCGGCCACGCCGCGGGCACGCTGGTGGCGCTGCTCGACCAGAGCGCCAGCGCCCGCGCCCACACCTTCCTCGGGCGGCTGGCCCTGGGCGGCACGGCGGCGCTGCTGCTGGCCGTGCTGCTGGGGCTGAACTGGTACCTGCGCCGCAGCCTCAAGCCCCTGGAGCGCTCCATCGACGTGCTGCAGGCGCTGGCGCAGGGCGACACCAGCGTGCAGCTGCCTGGCGGCGGCAACGACGAGATCGGTCGCATCGCCCGCGCCGTGGCGACGTTCCGGCGCAACGCCGAGGACCTGGCGGCCACGCGCGCATTGCGCGAGCGCGTGCGCCGGCGCCAGGAGCGGCTGCTGCGCACCCGCCTGCAGACGCTGGCGCAGGCCACGCACCAGCCCCTGGCCTGGCAGGCCGGCAGCAGCGACGAGGAGCAGCTGCGCCAGCTCGCGGGCGTGATGAACGAGCTGTCGGGCCGACTGATCGACCAGCACCAGCGCCTCACCGGCATGGTGCAGGAGCTGCGCGAGGCCCTGGTCACCAAGACCCGCCTGGCGGGCCTGGAGCAGGAGCTGCAGATCGCCGCGCAGGTGCAGCTGTCCATCCTGCCGCGCAACCCGCCGCGCGATGCGCGCGTGCAGCTGCACTGCCACATCACCCCGGCGCGCGAGGTGGGGGGCGACTTCTACGACTATTTCTTCGTCGGCGACGACCACCTGGGCTTCGTCATCGCCGACGTCTCGGGCAAGGGCGTGCCGGCGGCGCTGTTCATGACCATCACCCGCACCCTGCTCAAGGCCACAGCGCAGTTCGTCGCCGACCCCACGCAGTGCGTGGCCCAGCTCAACGACTTGCTGGCCGCGGAGAACGAGCAGATGATGTTCGTGACCCTGTTCTATGGCGTGCTCGACCTGCGCAGCGGCCGGCTGGAGTACGTGAACGCCGGGCACAACCCGCCCTGGCTGCTGCGCGCGAACGGCAGCCTCGCCGCGCTGGCGCGCACCGGCGGCATGGCGGTGGCCGTGCACGAGGGCTTTCCCTATCGCAGCGCCAGCGTGCAGCTGGGCCCGGGCGAGCAGCTGTTTCTCTACACCGACGGCGTCACCGAGGCCTTCGACCCCGACGGCCGCGAGTACGGCGAGCAGCGCCTGCAGGCGACGCTGCAGCAGCTCGCGCAGCCCCATTCGCCCGCCCCGGCGGCGCTGGCCGAAGGCGTGCTGGCCGATGTGCACGCCTTCGAGCGCGGCGCGCCCCAGGCGGATGACATCACCTGCGTGGCCCTGCGCTACCAGGGCCCCGAGGCCTGTTGATCAGGGCTTGCAGTTATTGATAGCGCAACCCCGTTGACTGACAAGGGTTTGCGCGGGTTTTGACCGTATATCAATTTTCGAACGTCAGGCGCAGCACGCACAGGCCGTCGGCGCCGCTGCTGGCGCGCGCGCTGTGGGCCGAGCGCCCCACCAGGTAGCCCGACATCTGCAGCTCGGCTTCGGTGCTGGCCATCAGGGCCTCGGCGCTGGGCGGCTCCTTGGCCAGGGGCAGGGGGCGGCCGCGGTAGCGCACGATCAGGGTGAAGATGTATTCGTCAAAGCCCGTCTCGATCTCGATCTCTCCCGACTCCGGCGCCACTAGGTGGTGCGCCGTGAGCGCCTCCACCACCTGCCAACCCACCAGCTCGGCGCGGCGCACAGGCTCGGGGCGCGAGCCCCACAGCCGGCCCTGGCCCTCCAGGAACTTGGTGATGTCGTCCAGGGTCGCCTGCGCCAGCGCGAAGCGCCGGCGCGTGCCCTGGCGCAGGCCGATGCGAAACAGCGACGCCAGCAGCACCGTCACGCACACCCCAATCGCCAGGCCTGACAGGGCCACGTATTCCAGCGCCGGCCACAGGGCGTGGATGGCCGGCTGGATGAAGGCCGCCCCGGTGCCCGCCACCAGGCCCAGGCCGACGGCCAGCACGCGGCGGTTGTCCAGCATGCGCGAGGCAATCAGCTGCAGGCCGCTCAGGGTGGTGAAGGCGCCCAGGTAGAGCAGCAGCGCACCCATCACCGGCGCCGGCAGCAGCAGCCAGACGCCGATCAGGCGCGGCACCAGCGCCGCCAGCAGCAGGAGCGCCGCCGTCCAGTAGCCCAGGTAGCGGCTGGCGCTGCCCGAGGCCGCGGCCAGGCTCACGGCGCCGCCGCTGGCGGCCAGGGGCAGGGCGTTGATGAGCGAGGCGAACAGGTGGGCAATGCCCTCGGCGCGCACGCCGCGCGCCAGCGCCCGCAGGTGCGGGCGCACCCAGTCGGCATCGATGCTGCGCTGCACGATGGTCTGGGTGCCCAGGGAGGTCAGCGCCAGCGCGAAGCCGGTGATCATGTAGGGCACGATGGCACCCGCCTCGAAGCGCCAGCCGAACACTGGCAGCTGCGGCAGCCGCAGCCAGCCCAGCGCCTGCCAGGCCTGCACCCGCTCGGGCACCAGGCCCAGTGCCAGGCCCAGGCCCAGGCCCACCAGCAGCCCGGCCAGGGGCGCCATCAGCTTGAGCAGCCCGCGCGCCCAGACGTTGCAGCCCACCATGGTGGCCAGCGCCAGGCCGCCGGCGGCCAGCGCCGGGGCGGTGAGCGGCTCGCCCTGGCTCCTCAGGCCGAACATCTGCTGCAGGCCCAGGGCCCCCAGGCCCAGGCCGATCAGCATCACGGCCACGCCCGAGACCTCGGCGGTGAAGACATTGCGCAGGCGCATGATCAGAAAGCTGAAGCCGATCTGCGACAGCCCCACCACCCAGACCATGCCGAACACCGCCTCGGGGCCCGCGCCCGGCAGGTTGCCCACCAGGTACATGGCTGGCAGCACTGCGCCCGTGGCCTGCAGCGGGTAGTAATAGCCCGTGCCCACCTGGCCCAGGGTGCGCACCTGCAGCCAGATGACCAGGGCCGAGACCAGCAGCGTGGTCGAGACCAGGTTCAGGAAAACCTCGTGCCCGACCAGGCCCAGGGTGCGGGCGTAGATGCCCGGAATGACCATCAGCCCGCCCAGGAAGGCCAGCTGCTGCAGCGCCAGCCCGAGTGCCAGCCGGGGCGGCAGCCAGTCGTGGACGCCGAAGGCGATGTTGTCCGGGCGACGCATGCCGGGGCCTTGGCGGGTCAGTCGAGCACGGGCATCAGCTGCGTGCTGCCGGGCTCGGTGGCCCAGAGGTCGCCCGTGTCCAGGTCGAACCACCAGCCGTGCAGCACCAGGGTGCCGGCGTCCACGCGCTCGCGCACCCAGGGGTAGGACAGCAGGCGCTTGAGCGAGCCCGCCACCGAGGCGCGCTCGACCAGGGCGGGGTTGTCCTTGAGGCGCTCGAGCGAGACCTGCACGGGCTGGCCCTGCTCGTCCTTGTCCGACAGGTGCAGGCGGCTGGCGTCCAGCGCCATGGACACCCAGCGGCCGATGAAGTCGCGCTCGGGCCACTGGCCGCCGGCGGCGCCCAGCATGGCCTTGATGCCGCCGCAGTGCGCGTGGCCCAGCACGATGATGTGGTCCACCTTCAGGTCGCGCACGGCGTACTCGATGGCCGCGCCGGCGCCGTCGAAGTGGTGCGCCGGGTCGTAGGGCGGCACCAGGTTGGCCACGTTGCGCACCACGAACAGCTGGCCCGGCTCGGCATCCGACAGGAGCGTCGGGTCCACGCGCGAGTCGCTGCAGGAGATGACCAGCGCCGGGGGCGCCTGGCCCTTGTCCACCAGGCGCTGCATCAGCTCGCGGTTGTCTTCGTAGAAGCGCTGGCGGAAGCGCCGTATGCCCTGCAGCAGGTGGCTGATGTCGCGGCAGGCGCCGTCCGTGGTGTGGTCGTGCGTGGGATGGTTCAAGGTGGACTCCCGATATGAAGAAAGGGCGTTTGGGGAAAAGGGTCAGGGGGTGACGGCTGCCGGCCCGGACAGGTCCAGCTCCAGCAGCAGCACGTT
Organism: Melaminivora sp.; assembly: GCF_032059615.1. Taxonomy (NCBI): domain Bacteria; kingdom Pseudomonadati; phylum Pseudomonadota; class Betaproteobacteria; order Burkholderiales; family Comamonadaceae; genus Melaminivora; species Melaminivora sp. The sequence continues at coordinate 17,431 of NZ_DAMCAM010000019.1, forward strand.
GCGCCCGTCCGCGCGCCAGTAGCGCAGGCGGCGCAGGTAGTGGCGCATCAGGCGCAGACCGTGGCCGCCCGGTACGGCCTCGTGCAGCGACTCGGCCAGCTGCGGCGGCGGCTGCGCCGTGGGATCGAAGGCGGCGCCGTCATCCTCGATGCACAGGGCCAGGCCCCCGGGCACGTGCCCGCAGGCCAGCCACAGCTCGGCCTGCCGGCCGTCCGGGCGCCGGGCGTGGTGCACGATATTGGTCAGGGCCTCGTCGGCGCACAGGGTGAGCGCGAACAAGGTTTTGGGCGGCCAGCCCTGCTGCTCGCCCAGGGCCTCCAGCCAGGCCAGGGCGAGGGCAATGGCCGGCATGCCGCTGCCGGGCGCGAGCCGGGCGGGTTCGGCGGTCCAGGGAGGGAGCTGCGTTTCGGTGCTGGCAGGGGGCATGGCGCGCCTTGGGGTCAATGCTCGAAGTGCAGCCGCAGCACCGACTGGCCGGTGTCGCTGCCGCTGCCTGCACTGGCGCTCACCCGGTCGGCCAGGTGGCGCAGCAGCAGGCCGGAGACCTGGGCCAGTGCCGCGTCGAGGGCGTCGTCGTCGCCCTCCAGCAGCTGCGCCGGCGTCGAGACACGGCCCTCGGCCAGGGACAGGGGCGCGCCGCTGTGCAGCAGCTCCAGGTCCAGGTTGAATTCGTCGAAGCTGCCGCGGATGGCCGTGACGCGCCGCTGTCCGCTGGCGCTGGCAATGGCCTCGGCCGCCTCCAACGCGGCCAGCGCGGCGCGCTGCACCACGGCGCGGCGCGCGCCCCAGGCGGCTCCGCGCGACTCGACGAAGCCGGTGATGTCGGTATGCAGCGCCGCGCTGGCGGCGTCCAGCGGCCGCGTCGCGCGCTGCGCCGTGCCCAGGCGAAACACCAGGTTCAGCGTGATGACCAGCATGCCGGTGACGACGAAAGGGTTGCCCAGCAGGAAGCGCAGCCCCTCGGGCAGCTGCTGCGCCAGCTGCGGCATCTCCATCAGCGCCACGCCGGCGGCCAGCGACAGGCCGGCCGCGAAGATGGCCCGGTTGTCCAGCGCGCGCGAGACCACCAGCTCCATGCCCGAGACCATCAGGAAGGCCGCGGCGTACAGGCCCACCGCCCCCAGCACCGGCTCGGGGATCAGCGTGAGCGCCATGGTCAGCTGCGGCAGGAAGGCCACCAGCGCCAGCAGCAGCGCCGCGCCCAGGCCGATGACGCGCGCCGTCGAGCGCGTGGCATAGGCCAGCGCGATATTGGCCGAGCACACGCAGGTCGGGAAGCTGCCCAGCATGCCCGCCGCCAGGTCGCCCACGCCGTTGGCCTTGATGCCGCCGGCGACCATCTGCATGTTGGCGCGCTTCCAGTCGGCGTCATCCATCTTGTCCATCATGGTGACGCTGCCCAGGGTGTCGAGCTGGGTGAGCACCGCCACCAGCACCAGCGCCACCAGCAGGCCGGGGTCGAGGGCGAAGACCGGCGTGCTCACGCGGGGCAGGTCGATCAGGGGCACGCCGGCCAGGGCCTCGCCGCCCTCCAGGCGCCCGAGCAGCGCCGCCACGCCCACGCCCAGGGCGATGGCGCCCAGCAGCGCCATCAGGCGCAGCCGCCCGCCCCACAGCGACATCACCACGATGCTGGCCATGGTGAGCCCGCCCATCAGGGCACTGGCGCCGTCGATGCTCCATTGCCCCCCGCCCACGCCCAGGATGCTGCGCGCCGAGGGCGGCGCCAGCGCGATGCCGCCCATGCAGATGACCACGCCGACCACGGTGGGCGGAAAAACCGGGCGCAGGCGGCGCACCAGCGGCGCCAGCACCAGGGCCGTGGTGCCGTGCACCAGCGCCGCGCCGGCCAGGCCGCCGGGGCCGTGCGCGGCGATCAGCGCAGCGGCGAAGGTGATCATGAAGGGGTCGGGCATGTGCACCAGCAGCGCGCCCGAGCCCCAGCGCCCGCCCCAGGCCTGCAGGGCAGTGCACAGCGCCATGCCCAGCAGCGTCATGGCGACCATGGCCTGCGTGCCCGGGCGGTCCAGGCCGGCCAGCCGGGCGGCCACCAGCACGTAGGCGATGAAGGCCATGGCCGTGCCCGCGTGCTGCGCCGCCAGCAGCGCCAGCGCGCCTGCCGGCGGGCGTTCGCCGGCCGCATAGACCAGTTCGGGCGGGCGGCGGCGCACGGGCAGGGCAGGCAGGCGCAGGGTGGGCAGGGGCATGGGCGAGGGTGGCGGGCAGAAGCAAAAGTGCGCCGCGCTATCATCGCGACGACGTGCATTCTGCGATAACAATGCCTGTCCTTTTCTGGATATCTTCCCCATGCCCATCACCACTGAAACCACGGACCGAGCCCACATCGTCACCCTGCAGGGGCAGATCAACAGTGCCAACGCGGCGGCCATCGAAGCCGACGTGCTGGCGCTGGTCGATGGGGGCGCAATCAACCTGGTGCTGGACTTCTCGGCGCTGGACTACATCTCCAGCGCCGGCCTGCGCGTGGTGCTGGTGCTGGCCAAGCGGCTCAAGGCCGAGGGCGGCCAGCTGGTGCTGTGCGGCATGCAGCCGCACGTGCGCGAGGTCTTCGACATCAGCGGCTTCCTGGCCATCCTGAACGTCGAGCCCACGCGCGCCGAGGCGCTGGCGCGCTTCTGACGTTTCATTTTTCATAGCTGCTCGCCCTTGAATGGCGCGGGCTGGCGGTCTTTTTGACTGCAAAAACCATCCCGAGGATGCCATGCTGCTGACCCAGGACCAGGAGATGATCCGCGACGCCATGCGCGAATTCGTGCAGGGGCAGATCGCGCCGCACGCGGCCGAGTGGGACCGCACGCACGCGTTTCCGCATGACGTGCACCGCGGCCTGGCCGAGCTGGGCGCCTACGGCATCTGCGTGCCCGAGGAATATGGCGGCGCCGGCCTGGACTACGTCAGCCTGGCACTGGTGCTGGAAGAAATCGCCGCCGGCGACGGCGGCACCAGCACGGCGATCAGCGTCACCAACTGCCCGGTCAACGCCATCCTGATGCGCTATGGCAACGAGCAGCAGAAGCAGCAGTGGCTCGCGCCCCTGGCGCGCGGCGAGATGCTAGGGGCGTTCTGCCTGACCGAGCCGCACGTCGGCTCCGACGCCTCGGCGCTGCGCACCACGGCAGTGCGCGAGGGCAACGAATACGTCATCAACGGCGTCAAGCAGTTCATCACCAGCGGCAAGAACGGCCAGGTGGCCATCGTGATCGCCGTGACCGACAAGGCCGCCGGAAAGCGCGGCATGAGCGCCTTCCTGGTGCCCACGGACGCGCCAGGCTATGTCGTGGCGCGGCTGGAGGACAAGCTCGGCCAGCACAGCAGCGACACGGCGCAGATCAACTTCGACGACTGCCGCATCCCGGCCGCCCACCTGATCGGCGCCGAGGGCGAGGGCTACAAGATTGCCCTGAGCGCGCTGGAGGGCGGGCGCATCGGCATTGCCGCCCAAAGCGTGGGCATGGCGCGCGCGGCGTTCGAATTTGCCCTGCAGTACAGCAAGGAGCGCGAGGCATTCGGCCAGCCCATCTTCAACCACCAGGCGGTGGGCTTTCGCCTGGCCGAGTGCGCCACGCAGATCGAGGCTGCGCGCCAGCTGATCTGGCACGCCGCCAGCCTGCGCGACGCCGGCCGGCCGTGCCTGAAGGAAGCCGCCATGGCCAAGCTGTTCGCCAGCGAGATGGCGGAAAAAGTGTGCAGCGCCGCCATCCAGACCCTGGGCGGCTATGGCGTGGTCAATGACTTCCCGGTCGAGCGCATCTACCGCGACGTGCGCGTGTGCCAGATCTACGAGGGCACCAGCGACGTGCAGAAGATCATCATCGCCCGCGCGCTGGCCTGAACGGCCCGCCGCGCCGCCTGCAATCACGCGCGCCGGCGCACCACCACCGTGACGTTGCCACCGGCCTCCTTTCCCTGCCCCTGTGGCCAGGGCCGGCCTTACGCGGACTGCTGCGGCCGCTACATCGAGCACTTCGCCGCCTGCCCCGCGCCCGACGCGCAGAGCCTGATGCGCTCGCGCTACAGCGCCTTCGTGCTGGAGCGCGGCGACTACCTGCTGGCCACCTGGCATGCCTCGCACCGGCCGGCCGCGGTCTATTTCGAGCCCGGCGTGCGCTGGCTGGGCGTGCAGGTGCGCGGCCACTGGACGCCGCAGCCGGACCGCGCCGAGGTCGAATTTGTCGCCCGCCAGCGCGGCCCCGGCGGGCGCGCCTGGCGGCTGCACGAGCGCAGCCGTTTCGTGCGCGAAAAAGGCCGGTGGTATTACGTCGATGGGGATATGCTTGCGCGCCAGGGCGCCCCGCGCGAAAGCGCATGAGGGGCCTCCCGCCAGCATCCGTCTCCGATGCGCCGTCTTGCCCAAACCTCCTCCCTCGCAGGCGCGTGGCCACGCGCCTGGTGGCGGGCATTACCGGTGGGGGCGCTGCTGCTGCTTCTGCTGGCCGGATGGGGCGTGCACAGCCTCTACCTGCAGCGTGAGCAGGGTTTTCGCGACCTGGTCGAGAGCGGCCTGCGCGCCATCAACCAGTTGCAGGTCGACAGCGTGGCGCAGTGGCGCCAGCGGCGCATGGCCGAGGCGGCGCTGTTGTCCGATGACACGCTGCTGGGCGATGCCGTGGCGCACTGGCAGGACCAGCCCACGGCCGAACGCGAGGAACAGCTGCGCCAGCGCCTGCACGCCCTGCTCGAACGCCTGCAGTACGCCGATGTCGTGCTGGTGGACCTGCGCGGCCGCCAGCACCTGGGCCCGCAAGGCGCCCTGGACGGCAGCGAGCTGCCGGCGCAGGAGCTGCACGCGCTGCAGCTGGCCCGCGAGCGGGCGCGGCCGGTGATGACCGGCCTCGCGCGCAGCCGGCCCTACGACTTTCCACGCATCGGGCTGCTGGTGCCGCTGTATGACGAGCACCGGGCGGTGGGCGCGGTCTGGCTGGTGCTGGACGCGCGCGCCACGCTCTACACCTTTTTGCAGAACTGGCCGCACGTCAGCCGCTCGGGCGAGGCCCTGCTGGTCGAGCGCCGGGGCGGGCAGCTGGTCTTCCTAAGCCCGCTGCGCCACCACGACGGCGACCCGGCCACGCTGGCGCTGCCCCTGCAGGCCACCGGCAACGTGAGCGTGGACCTGGCCCTGGCCAACGGCGGCGGCCCGGGCACCATCGAGGGGCGCGACTATCGCGGCGAGCAGGTGCTGGCCGTGGCCAGCCCGGTGCCCGACAGCAGCTGGATCGTGGTCTCCAAGATCGACACGGCCGAGGCCCTGACCGGCATGGAGCGCCGCGAGCGCCTGGCGCTGGCGTTGTTCACCACCCTGGCACTGGCGCTGCTGGGGGGCGCGGCCCTGTTGTGGCAGTGGCAGGCGCGGCGCCGCGAGCGCGCCTTCCAGCAGGACCTGCAGCAGAACCTGCTGTGGCTGGAGGCCGCCCAGCGCGCGGCGCACATCGGCTACTTCGCCTACGACCCCGAGCAGCGCATGTTCGCCATGTCCACCATGGCCAATGCCATCTTCGGGCTGCCGCCGCAGGCGCGGATGACCCTGCGCCAGTGGATCTCCGCGCTGCACCCGCAGGATCGCCAGCGCACGCTGGCCGAGCACGGCGCGGCCGTCGAGCAGGGCAGCGCCCTGACGGTGCAGTACCGCATCCTGCCGCTGGACGGCGCGCCGGTGCGCTGGCTGGAGACACGTGCCGAGACGGGCGGCGATGGCGGCGCCTCCCGCTCGCGCATGACCGGCACCGTGCAGGACATCAGCGAGCGCCGCCGGGCCGAGGAGCAGCTCGAGCGCTACCGCGCGGCGCTGGAGGCACAGGTGCGCATCGACCCGCTGACCCGGCTGGCCAACCGGCTTGCCCTGGATGAGCGCATGGGGCAGGAGTGGGCGCGGGCGCGCCGAGCCGGCCTGCCCCTGGCCCTGCTGATGGTGGACGTGGACCATTTCAAGGCCTTCAACGACCATTTCGGCCATATCGCGGGCGACCGCTGCCTGCAGCAGCTCGCACAGGCCATGGCAGCCAGCGCGGGCCGCGCCAGCGACATGGTGGCGCGCTACGGCGGCGAGGAATTCGCCGTGCTGCTGCCCGGCAACGACATGGCGCAGGCGCTGGCCGTGGCCGAGCGGCTGCGCGCCGCCGTGCGCGCATTGGCCATCGACCATGCGCCGGGCTGCGGCCCGGCCGTCACCCTGAGTTTCGGGGTGGCCTGTGCCCACCCGCAGGAGCTGCAGGACGCGGCGCGGGACGGCGTGGATGCGGCACTGGTGCTGTTTCAGCAGGCCGACGCGGCCCTGTACCGGGCCAAGCAGCTGGGGCGCGACCGCGCCGTCGCCTACGGGCCGGACTGCGGCCAAGCCCTGCATGGCGCCCCGGCCCTGGCGGCCGGCGCAGCGCCCGCGGCTTCGCCCCGCTGACCGGGCGGGGCCTGGCGAAACGATAAAGAAAGGAAGAGCGAAGGATGGAAGGACGATTCGATGCCGTGCTGTTCGACTGCGACGGCGTGCTGGTGGACAGCGAGCCCATCACCAACGGCGTGCTGTGCGCCATGCTGAACGAGGCCGGCTGGCCGATCACGCCCGAGGCCTGCATGGCCACCTTCATCGGCAAGACCGTGCGCAGCGAGGCCGCGCTGATCGAGGCGCGCACCGGCCGGCCCGTGACCGACGCCTGGATGGCCGAGTTCTACGCCCGGCGCAACACCCGCCTGGTGGCCGAGCTGCAGCCCATCGCGGGCGCCATCGAAGCCGTGCGGGCGGTGCATGGGGCGCTGGCCGGGCGCATCGCCTGCGCGTCCGGCGCGGACCGGCAGAAGGTCGAGATGCAGCTCGCGCAGGTGGGCCTGGCGCCGCTGTTTGCCGGGCGCGTCTTCAGCGGCCATGAAATGCCGGCCACCAAACCCGCGCCCGACGTCTATCTGGCGGCGGCCGCCGCCGTGGGCGTGCCGCCGGCGCGCTGCCTGGTGGTGGAGGACACGGTCACCGGCGTGGCCGCGGGCGTGGCCGCCGGCGCCACCGTGGTCGGCTACAGCCCGGGCGGCAGCGGCCACGGCTCGCCCGAGGCGCTGCGCGCGGCCGGGGCGGTGCACGTCATCGGCGACATGCGCGAACTGCCGGGCCTCGTCACCTGACCGGCTGGCGTGCCGCCTGGCGGAACGCCCCCGGCGCCTGCCCCGTCCAGGCCCGGAAGGCGCGGATGAAACTTTTCTCGCTGGCAAAGCCCGCGGCCTGCGCCACCTGCTTGATGGGCCGGTCGCTGCGCTGCAGCAGCTCGATGGCGTGCGCGCGCCGCGCCTCGTCCTTGAGCTGCTGCAGCGCCGCGCCCTCGGCCGCGAGCTGGCGGTGCAGCGTGCGCGGCGACAGGTGCAGCGCCTCGGCGACGCTCGGGCCGCTGTGCGGGGCCTCGGGCGCCTGCGCCAGCAGCTGGCGCACGCGCTGCACCAGCAGGCGGTCGCGCCGGTACTGGCGCACCGTGAGCGGCAGCGCGTGCTGCAGCATGCGGTTCATGGCCGCCTCGTCGCGCACCAGCGGCAGCTGCAGGTAGCGCGCGTCGAACCACACGGCCGCGTCCTGCGCCCCGAACTGCGTCGCACCGGCGAACAGCACGCGGTAGGCGTCGGCATGCTGCGGCGCGGGGAAGGGAAAGCGCGCGCCCAGCACCGGCAGGCGCGAGTCGATGAACCAGCTGGCCAGGCCCAGCGCGTTGCGCAGCACCGAGACCAGGCAGAACTCACGCAGCGTGCCCAGGGCAGCGGCCTCGACGACCGCCAGCACGGCGTGGCCCGCGCCGTCCTCCGACAGGTGCAGCGTGATGTCCTGCGTCAGCAGGCCGTGGTGGCGGCACCAGCGCGCCAGCGCCAGGCCCAGGTTCGGCGCGCCGAGCGAGGCGCGCGCCAGCATGCCGTAACTGCCCCAGGGCAGGGGCCGCGAGAACCAGCCCAGCGCCTCGTCGTCGAGCTCGCGCATGGCGCCGTCGCACAGGGTCTCCATCTGCCAGGCGGTGATGCGCGCTGCCGGGTCGGCCAGCGCCGCTGGCGTGATCCGCGAGCGCTCGAGCACGCCGCGCGCGTCCAGCCCGCGCCGGTCATAGGCCTGCACCACGGCCTGCACGAACGCCATGGGCGTGGCCGCGACGGCGCCCTGGCGGGACGCCCCCGGGTGCTGGGCGGGCAGGGAAGGGGTGTACATGATGTGGCAATTATTGCAACCTTGCTGGCCCCATCCGGGAGCGCCGCGGGCGTATGCTGCCCGTCGGCCTTGCGCACGCGCCCCCGTCCGCCCCGCCGCCTGCGCAGGCGCTTACCTGGAGACCTTCCGCATGCCGGACCTGCACGCCCCCGCCCCGCCCACCCAGCCGCCCTACGCCTTGAGCCACGCCCGCGGCGCCACCGACGTGCCGCTGATCGAGCAGACCATCGGCGACTTCTTCGCCGACATGGCGCGCCGCCAGGGCACGCGCGAGGCCCTGGTCAGCCGCCACCAGGGCCTGCGCTACAGCTACGCCGAGCTGCACCGCCAGGCACGGCGCCTGGCCAGCGCGCTGCTGGGCCTGGGGCTGGCGCCGGGCGACCGGGTCGGCATCTGGTCGCACAACAACGCCGAGTGGGTGCTGATGCAGCTGGCGACGGCACAGGTCGGCCTGGTGCTGGTCAACATCAACCCGGCCTACCGCGTGGCCGAGGTCGAGTACGCGCTGAACAAGGTCGGCTGCAAGGCGCTGGTGACCATGGCGCAGTTCAAGACCAGCGACTATCTGGGCATGCTGCGCGAGCTGGCGCCCGAGCTGGCCCTGTGCCTGCCGGCCAAGCTGGCGGCCAGGCGCCTGCCCCAGCTGCGTGCCGTGGTCTGGATCGACGTGGCCGGCCAGGGCGACGAGCAGGCCGGCATGTTGCGGTTTTCCGGCCTGATGGAGCGCGGCGACCCGCAGGATGCGCGCGTGGACGACATTGCCGCGCAGCTCAGGAACACCGACCCCATCAACATCCAGTTCACCAGCGGCACCACGGGCTTCCCGAAGGGCGCGACGCTCACCCACCGCAACATCCTGAACAACGGCTTCTTCATCGGCGAGTGCATGCGCCTCACGCCCGAGGACCGGCTGTGCATCCCCGTGCCCCTGTACCACTGCTTTGGCATGGTGCTGGGCAACCTGGCCTGCTTCACGCATGGCGCAACCATCGTCTACCCCAACGACGGGTTCGATGCGCTCACGGTGCTTGAGGCCGTGCAGGCCGAGCGCTGCACCGGCCTGCACGGCGTGCCGACCATGTTCATCGCCGAGCTGGACCACCCGCGCTTTGCCGAGTTCGACATGAGCACGCTGCGCACCGGCATCATGGCCGGCTCGCCGTGCCCGACCGAGGTCATGAAGCGCGTGGTCAGCGAGATGCACCTGTCCGAGATCACCATCGCCTACGGCATGACCGAGACCAGCCCGGTCAGCTGCCAGAGCAGTGTCGATACGCCCTTGGAAAAGCGCGTGTCCACCGTCGGCACGGTGCAGCCGCACCTGGAGATCAAGATCATCGACCCGGAAACCGGCGCCGTCGTGCCCGCGGGCACGAGCGGCGAGCTGTGCACGCGCGGCTACTCGGTGATGCACGGCTACTGGGGCGACGCGGAAAAGACGCGCGAGGCCATCGATGGCGACGGCTTCATGCACACCGGCGACCTGGCCACCATGGACGAGCAGGGCTACGTGAACATCGTCGGCCGCATCAAGGACATGGTGATCCGCGGCGGCGAGAACCTGTACCCGCGCGAGATCGAAGAATTTTTGTACCGCCACCCGCTGGTGCAGGACGTGCAGGTGGTCGGCGTGCCCGACGAGCGCCTGGGCGAGGAGCTGTGCGCCTGGATCATCGCCAAGCCCGGCGCCGCGCCCACCGAGGACGACATCCGCGACTTCTGCAAGGGCCAGATCGCGCACTACAAGGTGCCGCGCTACATCCGCTTCGTGCAGGAATTTCCCATGACCGTGACCGGCAAGATCCAGAAATTCAAGATCCGCGATGTGATGAAGGAAGAGCTGGGGCTGGAGGAGGCGCGCACCGCGTGAGCCGCCCCGCGGTTTTGCACCCTCTCCCCCTGCGGGGGCGAGGGAGCGTTGGCCCCGCCTGCCATGTTTTCCAATTCAGCCACTGAAACCCCATGATCCTCGACACCCAACTCAATCCGCGCTCCGCCGACTTCCAGGCCAATGCCGCCGCCATGCGCCAGCTCGTCGATGACCTGCGCGCCCAGCTCGAACGTGTCGCCCAGGGCGGCGGCGAGGCGGCCCGCGCCAAGCACCTGGCGCGCGGCAAGCTGCTGCCGCGCGACCGGGTCATGAACCTGCTCGACCCCGGCACGCCGTTCCTGGAGATCGCGCCGCTGGCCGCGCTCAATATGTACGACAACGCCGCGCCCGGCGCCGGCATGATCGCCGGAATCGGCCGCGTGGCCGGCACCGACTGCCTGATCGTGTGCAACGACGCCACCGTCAAGGGCGGCACCTACTACCCCATGACGGTGAAGAAGCACCTGCGCGCGCAAGAAATAGCGCAGCAAAACTGCCTGCCGTGCATCTATCTGGTGGACTCGGGCGGTGCCAACCTGCCCAACCAGGACGAGGTCTTCCCCGATCGCGACCACTTCGGCCGCATCTTCTACAACCAGGCCAACATGAGCGCGCAGGGCATCGCGCAGATTGCCGTGGTCATGGGCAGTTGCACGGCGGGCGGTGCCTACGTGCCGGCCATGAGTGATGAGACCATCATCGTCAAGGAACAGGGCACCATCTTTCTGGGCGGCCCGCCGCTGGTCAAGGCCGCCACGGGCGAGGTGGTGAGCGCCGAGGACCTGGGCGGCGGCGACGTGCACACGCGCCTGTCGGGCGTGGCCGACCACTTGGCGCTGAACGACATGCACGCGCTGGCCCTGGCCCGGGCCGCAGTCAAGAATCTGAACCGAAATCGGCCGCAAACCCTTGAGGGACCGACGCCGGCAGCTCCCAATTTTGCAGCGGAAGAGCTGTACGGCGTGATCCCCACGGACACGCGCAAGCCCTTTGACGTGCGCGAAATCATCGCCCGCATCGTCGACGGCAGCGAGTTCGACGAGTTCAAGGCGCGCTTTGGCTCGACCCTGGTGTGCGGCTTCGCGCGCATCGAGGGCATGGCGGTGGGCATCATCGCCAACAACGGCATCCTGTTTTCCGAATCGGCCGTCAAGGGCGCGCACTTCATCGAGCTGTGCTGCCAGCGCAAGATACCGCTGGTGTTTTTGCAGAACATCACCGGCTTCATGGTCGGGCGCAAGGTGGAGAACGAAGGCATCGCACGCCACGGCGCCAAGCTGGTGACGGCCGTGGCCACGGCCAATGTGCCCAAGTTCACCGTCATCATTGGCGGCAGCTTTGGCGCGGGCAACTACGGCATGTGCGGGCGCGCGTATTCGCCGCGCTTTCTGTGGATGTGGCCGAACGCGCGCATCAGCGTGATGGGCGGTGAGCAGGCCGCCAGCGTGCTGGCCACCGTCCGCCGCGACGGCATCGAGGGCAAGGGCGGCCAGTGGTCGGCCGAGGAGGAAGAAGCCTTCAAGGCGCCGATCCGCCAGCAATATGAGGACCAGGGCCACCCTTACTACGCCACCGCACGCCTGTGGGACGACGGCGTGATCGACCCCGCCGACACGCGCCGCGTGCTGGCGCTGGGCCTGGCGGCGGCGCGCCATGCGCCGATTGCCGACGTCAAGTTCGGCATCTTCCGCATGTAAACCCGGGCGCTGCCATGAGCCAGAACCTGTCCATCACGCAAGCGGGCGCCATCGCCCGCATCACGCTGACCCAGCCCGAGGTGCGCAACGCCTTCAGCGACGAGGTCATCGCCGAGATCACCGCTGCCTTCACCGAGGTGGGTGCGCGCGCCGATGTGCGCGCCATCGTGCTGGCGGCGGAAGGCCCGGCGTTCTGCGCCGGTGCCAACCTGAACTGGATGCGCCGCATGGCGGACTACACGCGCGCGGAAAACCTCCAGGACGCCGCCAAGCTGGCCGAGATGCTGCGCGTGATCTACGAGTGCGAGAAGCCGACGATCGCCCGCGTGCAGGGCGACGTCTATGCCGGCGGCATGGGGCTGGTCGCCGCCTGCGACATGGCGGTGAGCGTGGAGACGGCGGGTTTTTGCCTGTCCGAAGTCCGGCTGGGCCTGATCCCGGCCACCATCAGTCCCTACGTCATCCGCGCCATGGGCGCGCGTGCGGCGCACCGCTACTTCCTGACCGCCGAGCGCTTCGACGCCGCCGAGGCGCTGCGCATCGGCTTCGTGCATCAGGTGGTGGTAGCCGACCAGCTCGATGCCGCCGTCGATGCGCTGGCCAAGGCGCTGGCCAGCGCCAGCCCGAATGCCGTGCGCGGCTGCAAGCGCCTGGTGCAGGACGTGGCCGAGCGCGCGATCGACGCGCAGCTCATCGCCGCCACGGTGGCGGGCATTGCCGACATCCGCGCCAGCGACGAGGGGCGCGAGGGCGTGCAGTCGTTCTTGCAAAAACGCAAGCCGGGGTGGCTGGCGTGAGTGGGGTTTGCTCCTTCCCCCTCTGGGGGAAGGTTGGGATGGGGGCCGGTCGGCACAGCGGGCCGAGGCTGCCGGCATCACCGTCGCTGGCCCCCAGCCCAGCCCTCCCCCAAAGGGGGAGGGAGCCGGGCAGGCTCTGACCTGTGAGGCGCCTGACCCATGGATCAGCTCTGGCTCTCCCTCGTCCAATGGCTGCACACCATTGGCCTGCACGTCGATGCGAGCACCTCGCGCGCCGTGGCCGAGGGCGCGGCGCGCGCCACGCAGCAGCTGGACATGCCCGGCCTGCTGGCGCTGGCCGCCGCCCTGGGCTGGGCCAGCGGCTTTCGGCTGTATGCGGTGGTCTTCATCGTCGGCAGCCTGGGCGCGCTGGGCTGGCTGGCGCTGCCGGCGGGCCTGGCCGTGCTGATGCATCCGGCGGTGCTGGGCACGAGCGGCCTGATGCTGCTGGTCGAGTTCTTTGCCGACAAGATCCCCTGGCTGGACAGCGCCTGGGACGCCTTGCACGCCTTCATCCGCGTGCCGGCGGGTGTGGCGCTGGCGGCGGGCGTGTTCAGCGCCGACAGCGCCACCATGGCTGTGGTGGCGGCGCTCTTGGGCGGATCGCTGTCGGCCACGGCGCTGGCCACCAAGATGACCACGCGCGCGGCCGTGAACACCTCGCCCGAGCCGTTTTCCAACTGGGGCCTGTCTTTCTTCGAGGACGGCCTGGTCGTCGCCGTGGTCTGGCTGGCCACGCAGCACCCGCTCATGTTCGGCATCGCGCTGGCGCTGATGCTGCTGCTGTCCGCACTGCTGCTGGTGATGCTCGTCAAATTCCTGCGCGCCGTGCTGCGGCGCATGTCCTCTTTGTTTTCCGGTTCTGCCAAGGTGGCCTGACATGTTTCAAAAAATCCTGATTGCCAATCGTGGCGAGATCGCGTGCCGAGTCGCTGCCACCGCGCGGCGCATGGGCGTGAAGACCGTTGCCGTCTATTCCGACGCCGACGCGCATGCCAAGCACGTCGCCGCCTGCGACGAGGCCGTGCACATTGGTGGCAGCGCGCCCAAGGACAGCTATCTGCGCTGGGAGCGCATCCTCGACGCCGCCCGCGCCACCGGTGCCCAGGCCATCCATCCGGGCTACGGCTTTCTGTCCGAAAACGAAGACTTCGCCCGCGCCTGTGCCGAGGCCGGCCTGGTCTTCATCGGCCCACCGGCGTCGGCCATTGCCGACATGGGGCTGAAGGCCGAATCCAAGCGCCTGATGGACAAGGCCGGCGTGCCCCTGGTGCCCGGCTACCAGGGCGAGGACCAGGACCCGCAGCTCTTGCAGCGCGAGGCCGACCGCATCGGCTACCCGGTGCTGATCAAGGCCAGCGCCGGCGGCGGTGGCAAGGGCATGCGGCTGGTGGAAAAGAGCGAGGACTTCGCCGCCGCGCTCGATTCGTGCAAGCGCGAGGCCATCAACAGCTTTGGCAACGACGCCGTGCTGGTCGAGAAATACGTCCTGCGCCCGCGCCACATCGAGATCCAGGTCTTTGGCGATACCCAGGGCAACGTGGTCTATCTGTTCGAGCGCGACTGCTCGGTGCAGCGCCGCCACCAGAAGGTGCTGGAAGAAGCCCCCGCGCCCGGCATGACGCCCGAGCTGCGCCGCCAGATGGGCGAAGCGGCGGTGGCGGCGGCCCAGGCCGTGGGCTATGTCGGCGCCGGCACGGTGGAGTTCATCGTCGAGCAGCCGGGCGGCTACGACCAGCCCGAGGCCATGAAGTTCTATTTCATGGAAATGAACACCCGCTTGCAGGTCGAGCACCCGGTGACCGAGGCCATCACCGGCGAAGACTTGGTGGAGTGGCAGCTGCGCGTGGCGGCCGGCCAGCCGCTGCCCAAACGCCAGGACGAGCTGCAAATCACCGGCCACGCCATCGAGGCGCGCATCTGCGCCGAGAACCCGGACAACCAGTTCCTGCCCGCCACCGGCCAGCTTGCGGTGTACGCCAAGCCGGAATGCACGGCCTTCGAGCGCCAGAACATGAAGGGCACGAGTGCCAGGCCGCGTATCGACGATGGCGTGCGCCAAGGCGACGCCATCAGCCCGTTCTACGACAGCATGATCGCCAAGCTGATCGTGCACGGCGAGACACGCGAGCAGGCGCTGGCGCGGCTCGACGATGCGCTGGCGCAGACGCACATCGTCGGCCTGGCGACCAACGTACAGTTTCTGCGCCACGTCGTGCGCAGCGACGCCTTCCGGCGCGCCCAGCTCGACACCGCGCTGATCCAGCGCGAGGCCGCCGTGCTGTTCGACCAGGACAAGGTCGGCCTGCCGCTGGCCGCCGCCGCTGCCGTGGCGCAGACCCTGGCGCGCGAGCAGGCCGGCGTCGTGGCCGGCGACCCGTTCAGCCAGCGCGACGGCTGGCGCGGCCTGCTGGAGAGCCGCCGGCGCTTCGACTTCGACTTCCGCGGCCAGCCGGCCACGGCCTGGCTGAGCTATGGCCAGGCCGGCGCAGCGCACCGCCTGTCGGTGGGCACGGGCGAGGACGGCAGCGAGAACGCCAGCGCCGGCGACCTGGCCTTTGCCACGCTGGCCGACGGCGCGCTGGACCTGCAGTTCGCCGGCCAGCGCACGCGCGTCCGAGTCTATGCCCAGGGCGAGGCGCTGGAGGTCTTCACGCCGCAGGGCGCGGCGCGCATCGCCGTGGTCGATCCCCTGGCCCACGCCGGCGAGACTGCCAGCGAAGGCGGGCGGCTGACGGCGCCCATGCCGGGCAAGGTGGTGTCGTTTGCCGTGCAGGCCGGCGACAAGGTCAGCAAGGGCCAGCCGCTGGCCGTCATGGAGGCCATGAAGATGGAGCACACCATCGCCGCCCCGGCCGATGGCGTGGTGGCCGAGCTGCTCTACGCCCCGGGCGACCAGGTGGCCGAGGGCGCGGAGCTGCTGCGGCTGGCGCAGGAGTGAGCATGGTCAGCCGCCCCCGGTTTTCGCTCCTTCCCCCCTGGGGAAGGTGGGGATGGGGGCCGTCTGGCGATGGGTGCCGTGGCTGTATCTGAAGCCGCGCTGGCCCCCACCCCAGCCCTCCCCCAGAGGGGGAAGGAGTGAGAAACCTCGCAGATCAATCCTGTTTTCGATAGCTGTCAACGCTTATCCCACAAGGGTAAAAGCCTGATTCCACCTCTAACCCAAGAGCCGCCGCACGCCCCGCTGCCAAGGACCCACCCCATGCCCCTGCCCACCCGTGTGAACCTCATCGACGTAGGCCCGCGCGACGGCCTGCAAAACGAAAAGCAGCCTGTGCCCACCGACATCAAGATCGGCCTGGTGCAGCGCCTGCAGGACGCGGGCCTCGCCGAGATCGAGGTCACCAGCTATGTCTCGCCCAAGTGGGTGCCGCAGATGGCCGACAACCACGCCGTCATGCAGGCCATCGGACGCAAGAAAGGCGTGCGCTACTCGGTGCTGACGCCCAACCTCAAGGGCTGGGAAGCTGCCGCGCAGGACCGGCCCGACGAGATCGTGGTCTTCGGCGCGGCCAGCGAGGCCTTCAGCCAGAAGAACATCAACTGCTCGATCGCCGAGAGCATCGAGCGCTTCGCCCCGGTGGTCGAGGCGGCGCGCGCCGCCGGCGTGGCCGTGCGCGGCGCCATGAGCTGCACCGTCGGCTGCCCGTACGAGGGCGACATCGCCCCCGGGCGCGTGGCCTACCTGGCCGGGCTGATGAAGGGCATTGGCGTCGAGCGCGTCGACGTGGCCGACACCATCGGCGTGGGCACGCCGCTGGCGGTGCAGCGCGCCATCGAGGCGGCGCAGCAGCACTACGGCATCGACCAGATCTCCGGCCACTTCCACGACACCTACGGCCAGGCGCTGGCCAACACGCTGGCGGCGCTGCAGCTGGGCGTGTGGAATTTCCAGTCATCGATCGCCGGCCTGGGCGGCTGCCCCTACGCCAAGGGCGCGACCGGCAATGTCGCCACCGAAGATCTGGTTTTCATGCTGCACGGCATGGGCATAGCGACCGGCATTGATCTGGACCGGCTGGTGGACGCGGGCGTGTTCATCAGCGATTTCCTGGGCCGCAAGCCCAATTCGCGCGTGGCCACGGCGCTGCTCAACAAGCGGGCCGGGTGAGCGCCATGCCCCACGCCACCCCGCCGACCCCCGCGCCGCAGGCAGCCCTGCCTGGCATGGTGCAGACTGTCGCCCCATGAACGCTTCCTTATTGATAGCTGAACGCCTTGGCCAGGTAAGGGCTGCAAGCCATTTTGACCCTGAATCGACCGAGCCCCTGCCTTCGCCCTGCGTCTCCGTCTGCCGCATGACGCCCGACCGCAGCCATTGCGAGGGGTGCTTTCGCAGCATCGACGAAATCCGCGCCTGGTCGCGCGCCGAGGCGCCGCAGCGCCGCGCCATCTGGGCCGCGCTGCTCACGCGCGCGGGCCTGGCGCTGCCCGAGGAGCTGGCCGGGCCATGACCGCATCCGCCATGCAGCACGTCACCTGCTACCTGGACTTCGTCTCCCCCTACGCCTGGCTGGCCTTCGAGCGGCTGCCGCGGGAACTCGAAGGCCTGCATTGCCACGTCAGCTACCGCCCCGTGCTGCTGGGGGCCCTGCTGCAGCAGCACGGCAACCCCGGCCCGGTGGGCATCGCGCCCAAGCGCGACTGGACGCTGCGCCACGTCGCCTGGCTGGGCCACGCCCTGGGCTGCGGGCTGGACCTGCCGGCGCGCCACCCTTTCAACCCCCTGCCGCTGCTGCGCCTGGCGCTGGCGTGCAGCGACGACGGCAGCGTCAACCGTTTCGTCGCGGGCAGCGTGCTGCGCCACGTCTGGCAGGGCGGGCACGACGCGCTCGACCCGGCGCGGCTGGACGCTCTGGCCGAACTGCTGGCCGAGCAGACCCGCCCCGACCCCGAAGGCGGGCGGGCCCGGTCCCTGCTGCGCGCCAACACCGACGCGGCGGCCGCGCGCGGCGTCTTCGGCGTGCCCACCTTCGAGGCGGAGGGCCGCCTGTTCTGGGGCCTGGACAGCCTGCCCATGCTGCGCGCCTGCCTGGCGGGCGACGGCTGGTTCGACGGGCCGGCCTGGGATGCGGCGCACCACCTGCCTTTCGGCCTGCCGCCGGCGCGCGGCTGAGGCCGCTGGGCACCCGCCCGTGGGTGACCCGATACGCACCAGGGTTTTTCCTAGCCCGGGCTAACCCTGAGGTCGCGGCCGCCCGGAAAGCCCCGAAAACCTGGGGCAGACGCGGTTTTGGCAGGTCAAAGCGTGGGCATTTTCCGCATCAAAAAATGCCGCATCAGGGTTTCACCTGATGTTGTCAGATCCGTGTAAGTGCTGGCCCCGTCAACCTTTTCGGGACTGTCAGTTTTCGGTCAGACGGCCCATCGATATTGCGAAGCCAGGCACCGCAGAGTGCGCCGCCCTCGCTTGTCGTTGACCGTTTTCGGTGCGCACCGCGCCCCCGTTTTGACCTCCATCCCTACGCAGGAGACAGTACCCATGGCTACCACCACCGCCCCGCTGGCCGCCAAGGCCGCGCCCCGGCCGATGTCGCCGGAAGAAAAGAAGGTGATCTTCGCCTCATCCCTCGGCACCGTGTTCGAGTGGTATGACTTCTACCTCTACGGCTCCCTGGCGGCCATCATCGCCAAGCAGTTCTTCAGCGGCCTGGACGCTGGCGCCGCCTTCATCTTCGCGCTGCTGGCGTTTGCCGCGGGCTTCCTGGTGCGGCCCTTCGGCGCGCTGGTCTTTGGCCGCCTGGGCGACATGATCGGCCGCAAGTACACCTTCCTGGTCACCATCCTGATCATGGGCGTGTCCACCTTCATCGTGGGCGTGCTGCCGTCCTATGCCTCCATCGGCATGGCGGCACCGGTCATTCTGATCGTGCTGCGCATGCTGCAGGGCCTGGCCCTGGGCGGCGAATACGGCGGCGCCGCCACCTACGTGGCCGAGCACGCGCCCAACGGCCGCCGCGGCGCCTACACCTCGTGGATCCAGACGACGGCCACGCTGGGCCTGTTCCTGTCGCTGCTGGTCATCCTGGGCACCCGCACCATCATGGGTGAAGCGGTGTTCAACGACTGGGGCTGGCGCATCCCGTTCCTGGTCTCCATCCTGCTGCTGGGCGTGTCGGTGTGGATCCGCCTGTCCCTGTCCGAGTCGCCTGCCTTCCAGAAGATGAAGGCCGAGGGCAAGACCTCCAAGGCACCTCTGTCCGAGTCCTTCGGCCAGTGGAAGAACCTGAAGATCGTGATCCTGGCGCTGGTGGGCCTGACCGCCGGCCAGGCCGTGGTGTGGTACACGGGCCAGTTCTACGCGCTGTTCTTCCTGACGCAGCAGCTGAAAGTGGACGCCATCACGGCCAACCTGATGATCGCCGCGGCCCTGCTGATCGCCACGCCCTTCTTCGTGATCTTCGGCTCGCTGTCGGACAAGGTCGGCCGCAAGCCCATCATCATGCTCGGCTGCGTTCTGGCCGTGCTGACCTATTTCCCCGTCTTCAAGGCCCTGACCGAAGCCGCCAACCCCGACCTGGCCCACGCCCAGGCCAACGCCGGCGTGGTGGTGACGGCCGACCCCGCCACCTGCTCCTTCCAGGGCAACCCCGTGGCCCGCGAGATCGACTTCAAGAGCTCGTGCGACATCGCCAAGCGCTACCTGGTGCAGAACTCGGTGAGCTATGAGAACGTGGCCGGCCCCGCAGGCTCGCCCGCCGTGGTCAAGATCGGCGACAAGATCGTCACCGCTCCCGTGGGCACCGTGGTCAACCACAAGTTCGACGAGGCCAGCGCCACTGCCATCGCCGCCTTCAAGAAGGAAATGGCCGAGGACCTGAAGCTGGGCGGCTACCCCACCAAGGCTGACCCGGCCAAGATGAACAAGCTGATGATGCTGGTCATCCTGACCTACCTGGTGATCCTGGTGACCATGGTCTATGGCCCGATCGCCGCCATGCTGGTCGAGCTGTTTCCCACCCGCATCCGCTACACCTCCATGAGCCTGCCGTATCACATCGGCAACGGCTGGTTCGGCGGCCTGCTGCCCACCACCTCGTTCGCCCTGGTGGCCTCGGCCGGCAACATGTACAGCGGCCTGTGGTATCCCATCGTGATCGCCGGCATGACGGCGGTGATCGGCACGCTGTTCCTGCCCGAGACCAAAGACGTGGACATCTACGCCGACGACTGAGCGAACGACCCTTCACGCGCCGCAGGCCCCCGTTGGCGCCTGCGCCCCTTGCAGGACGGGCCCATTGCGGGCCCGTTTTCGCGTCCTGGCACCAGGTGTGGCGGGCGCGCGTCACTCGCGGCGTTCAGCACAGGTTTTCCCTTCTGCCTGTCAGACGGGCGCCCTAGAATCCGCGCCGTAGTCGCACATGTGCTCCCCGCCCGAAGCCGGCGGCAAGCGGTGCCTACCACCCGATGCACACAAGCAACCAAGGAATTCAAATGCAAAAAGCAAACCGTCTGCTGCTGGCAGCCGTGGCCCTGCTGGGCACCTCCGCCGTTTTCGCCCAGAGCAGCGTGACGCTGTACGGCCGCGTCAACACCTCCGTGGAGCGCCAGAAGACCGGCGACACCAGTGTCACCCGCATGGTGAACAACTCCTCGCGCATCGGCTTCCGTGGCGTGGAGGACCTGGGCGGCGGCCTGAAGGCCGGCTTCGTGCTGGAATCGGGCTTCAACTCCGACGACGGTGCCGGCTCGGGCTGGACCCACGGCGACAACAAGGGCGGCATGACCTTCGCCCGCCAGAGCGAAGTGAACCTGTCGGGTGGCTTCGGCATGCTGCGCCTGGGCAACTTCACGCCCGAGTCGTACTACGCCTCGGCCGACTACGTGAGCATGCACAACCATGACACGGGCACCTCGTCGGACGCCTTCTACCAGGACCCGGTGTGGTTCGGCCGCTTCAACGCCCCCAGGGGCGAGACCGCCCTGAGCACCAAGAACAAGCTCGGCTACCGCACCCCCAGCTTCGGCGGTTTCACGGTGGACGCGGCCGTGTCCATGCATGAGCGCGAGGCGACCCTGGCCGCCGCCAAGTACGGCTACGACCTGGCCGCCAACTACAACATCGGCGCGGTGCAGCTGGGCGCGGGCTACAGCCGCGTGGACAGCAACTGGCAGGCTTCCCTGCGTGGCCTCTACACCCTGGGCCAGTTCACCATCGGTGGCTACTACCAGCGCAACGACGAAGAGCGGGCAGGTACGCGCAACAACTACCGCCTGGCCGCCATGTACGCCATCGGCGCTTCCGAGATCCACGCCAACGTGGGCCGCGCTGCCAAGTGGAGCAACATCCCCGACTCCGCCGCCACGCAGTGGACCCTGGGCTACAACTACAACCTGAGCAAGCGCACCAAGGCCTACGCCTTCTACACCAAGGTGGACAACAAGGCCGGTGCCAGCTACATGTCCGGCGTTGCAGGCGACAACTTCAGCTCCTTCGCCGTGGGCGTGCGCCACAACTTCTGATGCCGCGGCAGCGTAAGCTGCCCGCAATGCTGGCCTGATCCAATGGCGGTCGGGCTTGCAGCCACGAGGCCTCACACACATGTGTGGGGCCTTTTTTGTGGCCGCGTGCCCGCATCCAGCCACCAACCATCCATTTCAGGAGATCAGCATGTGGAAAATCGTCGTGGGGTTCGCCGTGTTTGCCGCCCTTGCCCTGTTCGTCATCATGCAAGCCGGCGACCAGATCGACATGAGCGGCGAAAAGCACGGCACCGAGACGCTGCAGGCCGAGCCGGCCCCGGTGCCGCCCGCTGCCGGCAGTGCGCCGCAGAAGTGACTGTCCTCGCCCCCGCCCCCGAAACCCGCGAAAGCTCCGGCTCTCGCGGGTTTTTTCCATCCGGGCGAGCAAAAGGCACCTGGCCTGCGCCGCTTGCGCTCCCGGCCGGGGGCCGAACGGGGCGATGACGCACACGCGCCCCAAGGTTTTGTTGTTTTCCTAGAATTTTTGCCCCACGCAGCAAAGACCCTCCATGACCCACGGACTGATCCGCATCCACGGCGCGCGCCAGCACAACCTGAAAAACATCGACCTGGACATCCGCACCGGCGAGCTCACGGTGGTCACCGGGCCCAGCGGCTCGGGCAAGTCCAGCCTGGTCTTCGACACGCTGTACGCCGAGGGCCAGCGCCGCTACGTGGAAACTTTCAGCGCCTACGCGCGCCAGTTCCTCGACCGCATGGACCGGCCGGCGGTGGACAAGGTCGAGGGCGTGCCCCCGGCCATCGCCATCGATCAGACCAACCCGGTGCGCAGCTCGCGCTCCACCGTGGGGACGATGACCGAACTCAACGACCACCTGAAGCTCCTGCTGGCGCGCGCCGGCCAGCTGTTCGACCGCCAGACAGCCAGGCCAGTGCGCCACGATACCCCCGAGAGCATCTACGCCGAGCTGCAGCGGCGCGCCGCCGCGGCCGGCGACCCGCGCCTGGCCGTCACCTTCGCCGTCGAGCTGCCCGGCGGCACCACGGCCGACGAGGTGCAGCAGTGGCTGTCTGCCAGCGGCTACACCCGCGTGCAGGCCGAGCGCGAGCTGGCCACCCCCAGCGGGCCGAAGAAGCTGCTGGACGTGGTGGCCGACCGCTTCCGCCTGCAGGGCGCCGAGCGTGCGCGCGTGCTCGAGGCCATCGAAGGTGCGCTGCACCGGGGCGGCGGGCGCCTGGCCGTGTATGCGCTGGCGGCTGGGGAGGGCGGGGGCGACGAGGTCTGGAAGTTCTCCACCGGCCTGCACTGCCCCGAGAGCGACCTGCGCTACGCCGAGCCCGTGCCGTCCATGTTCAGCTTCAACTCGCCCGCCGGCGCCTGCGAGACCTGCCGGGGCTTTGGCCGCGTGATCGGCGTGGATTGGGGTCTGGTCGTGCCCGACGAGCGCCTCACCCTGCGCGCCGGTGCCATCAAGACCATCCAGACGCCGGCCTGGAAGGAGACGCAGGACGACCTGATGCGCCACGCCGAGGCCGCCGGCATCCCGCGCGACACGCCCTGGCACAAGCTGAGCGAGGCGCAGCGGCACTGGGTCATCGAGGGTGCGCCGGACTTTCGCGCCGGCAACTGGAGCCGCCAGTGGTATGGCATCCGGCGCTTCTTCGAATACCTGGAGAGCAAGGCCTACAAGATGCACATCCGGGTGCTGCTGTCCAAGTACCGCAGCTACACCCAGTGCCCGACCTGCGCCGGCGCGCGTCTGAAGACCGAGAGCCTGCTGTGGCGCGTGGGCAGCCGAGCGGCGGCCGACGCGGTGCTGGCCCCGGGCGAGCGCTTCCTGCCGCGCGGCGTGCAGTGGACGCGGGCGCAGCTCGAAGCCCTGCCGGGGCTGTGCCTGCACGACCTGATGCTGCTGCCGCTGGAGCGGCTGCGGCGCTTCTTTGCGCTGGTGGAAAGGGACGCCCAGGACGCAACAGGCCTGCCGGGCGGCGCTTGCGCCGCACCGGATGCGTCTCCTGCTCCCTCCCCCCCTGGGGGAGGGCAGGGGTGGGAGCCAGCCACGCCCGCTTCCGCCAGCGCCGCGGCCATGCCAGCCGGCCCTCACCCCCACCCTCTCCCAGAGGGAGAGGGAGCCAAACGGGGAGAGGCGAGTAGCGCCGACGCCCAGGCCCTGCACCTGATCCTGGAGGAAATCCACACCCGCCTGCGCTACCTGACCGATGCCGGCCTGGGCTACCTCAACCTTGACCGGCAGAGCCGCACCCTGTCGGGCGGCGAGGTGCAGCGCATCAACCTGACCACGGCGCTGGGCACCTCGCTGGTCAACACCCTGTTCGTGCTCGACGAGCCCAGCATCGGCCTGCACCCGCACGACATGCACCGCATCACCGAGGCCATGCTGCGCCTGCGCGACGCCGGCAACACCCTGGTGGTGGTCGAGCACGACCCGGCCATCATGCTGGCCGCCGACCGCGTCATCGACATGGGCCCGGGCCCGGGCGAGCAGGGCGGCAGCATCGTCTTCGACGGCGACGTGCAGGCGCTCAGGCGGGCCGACACGCTGACCGGGCAGTACCTGGGCGGGCACCGGCGCATCGGCGGCGGCATCAAGCGCCTGGTCACCGAGGCCACGCCGCGCCTGATCCTGGAGGGCGCGCGCGCGCACAACCTGCAGGGCGTGACGGTGGACTTTCCCCTGCAGCGCCTGGTCGCGGTGACGGGGGTGTCGGGCTCGGGCAAGTCCACGCTGATCCAGGACGTGCTGGCGCCGGCGCTGTTGCGCCACTTCGGCCGCGCCACCGAGGCGCCGGGCGCCTTCGACCGGCTGCTGGGCGCCGACCACCTGGCCGACGTGGTGTTCGTCGACCAGACGCCGATCGGCAAGACCGCGCGCTCCAACCCCGTGAGCTACGTCGGCGCCTGGGACGCCATCCGCGAACTCTTTGCCGCCGCGCCGCTGGCGCGCGAGCGCAGCTACACCGCGGCCAAGTTCAGCTTCAACTCGGGCGACGGGCGCTGCCCGACCTGCGGCGGCTCGGGCTTCGAGCACGTGGAGATGCAGTTTCTGTCGGACGTGTACCTGCGCTGCCCCGACTGCGACGGCCGCCGCTACCGCCCCGAGGTGCTGGAGGTGCGCATCGAGCGCGGCGGCCGGCTTTTGAGCGTGGCCGACGTGCTGGAGCTGACCGTGAGCGAGGCCGTGCAGGGCTTTGCGGCCGACCGCGACGTGGTGCGGGCGCTGGCGCCGCTGGCCGACGTGGGCCTGGAATACCTGCGCCTGGGCCAGCCCGTGCCGACGCTGTCGGGCGGCGAGGCGCAGCGCCTGAAACTCGCCGGCTTCCTGGCCGAAGCGGCCAGGAGCCGCGCCAAGTCGCGCCAGCCGCTGGCGCGCAAGGGCACGCTGTTTTTGTTCGACGAGCCCACCACCGGCCTGCACTTCGACGACATCGCCAAGCTGATGCGCGCGCTCAGGAAGCTGCTGGAGGCGGGCCACTCGCTGGTCCTGATCGAGCACAACCTGGACGTGATCGCCGCCTCCGACTGGGTCATCGACCTGGGCCCGGACGGGGGCGACGCTGGCGGGCGCCTGGTGGCCGAAGGCCCGCCCGAGGAGCTGCGCCAGCACCCCACCTCGTACACGGCGGCGGCGCTGCGCGAGTATGCGCAGGCGCTGGGGGAGGGCGGGCACGGCGCCCACGACGGCGCGCCCGGCTCCTACTCCCTCTCCCGCGTGCGGGAGAGGGTGGGGGTGAGGGTGCGCGAGGAGGGCGCCGCAGCCGCTGACCCCCTCACCCCCGCCCTCTCCCCCGCGGGGGAGAGGGAGCCGGAGGGCGCCATCGAGATCGTCAACGCCCGCGAGCACAACCTCAAGGGCCTGCACGTCGCCATCCCGCGCGGCAAGTTCAACGTCATCACCGGCGTCTCGGGCTCGGGCAAGTCCACGCTGGCCTTCGACATCCTGTTCAACGAGGGCCAGCGCCGCTACCTGGAATCGCTCAACGCCTACGCCCGCTCCATCGTGCAGCCGGCGGGCCGGCCCGAGGTGGACGCGGTCTATGGCATCCCGCCCACCGTGGCCATCGAGCAGCGCCTGTCGCGCGGCGGCAGGAAGAGCACCGTGGGCACGGTGACCGAGGTCTGGCACTACCTGCGCCTGCTGTACGTCAAGCTGGGGGTGCAGCACTGCATCCACGACGGCGCGCCGGTGCAGCCACAGACGATGGAGAGCATCGCCGCGCAGCTGCTGCGCCAGTACCGTGGCCAGTGCATCGGCCTGCTGGCGCCGCTGGTGCTCAACCGCAAGGGCCTCTACACCGAACTGGCCGACTGGGCGCGCCCGCGCGGCTACACGCACCTGCGCGTCGATGGCGAGTTCCTGCCCACCACGGGCTTTCCGCGGCTGGACCGCTTCAAGGAGCACACCATCGAGCTGCCCGTGACCAGCCTGCGCGTCGCTCCCGAGAGCGAGGCGCGTCTGCGCGAGGAGCTGTCGCGCGCGCTGGCCCTGGGCAAGGGCGTGGTGCACGTGCTGGCCGGCATGGAGCGGCTCGAACAGGCGCTGGCTGACGGCCTGCCCACGGCGGGCATCGGCCAGCTGCAGGTGTTCTCCACCAAGCGCGCCTGCCCGGTCTGCGCCACCAGCTATGCCGAGCTGGACCCGCGGCTGTTCTCCTACAACAGCAAGCACGGCTGGTGCCCCGAGTGCGTGGGCACGGGCGTGCAGCTGACGCGCGCGCAACGCACGGTGCTGGACGATTCGGCCCCGGCGGACAAGGACAGCCGCGGCCGCGAGCAGAGCTTTGCCGAGCCCGAGGTCGAGGATCTGGCCGAAGTGGCCTGCCCGGCCTGCGAAGGCACGCGCCTGAACCCGGTGGCGCGCGCCGTGCTGTTTGCCGGCGCCCCCATCACGGACGTGGCGCGCCTGTCGGTGCATCAGGTGCGCGCCTGGATCGACACGCTGCAGCTGACCGGCCGCGAGGCCGACATCGCGCGCGACCTGCTTCCCGAGATCCAAAGCCGCCTGGACTTTCTGCAGGAGGTCGGCCTGTCCTACCTGACGCTGGACCGCGGCGCGCCCACGCTGTCGGGCGGCGAGGCGCAGCGCATTCGCCTGGCGGCGCAGCTGGGCAGCAATCTGCAGGGCGTGTGCTATGTGCTGGACGAGCCGACCATCGGCCTGCACGCGCGCGACAACGGCATCCTGCTGGGCGCGCTGCAGCAGCTGGGCGACAAGGGCAACACCCTGGTGGTGGTCGAGCACGACGAGGACACCATCCGCCGTGCCGACCACCTGATCGACATCGGCCCCGGCGCCGGCGTGCGCGGCGGCCGCCTGGTGGCCCAGGGCAGCGTGGCCGACCTGCAGGCCGCGCCCGAGTCGCAGACCGGCCGCTACCTGCTGCACGCCATGCGCCACCCCTCGCGCCCGCGCCGCCCGGTCCTCCCCCCTGGCACGCCCGAGGGCGCCTCTTCACTCCCTCTCACTCTGGGAGAGGGCCGGGGTGAGGGCCAGCCCGCTACCAATCCCATAGCTACACCTCAAGAACCCGCCAGCGTTTCCGACAAAAAAACCTGCAAAACCAGCAAAAGATCTGGGCTTGCAGCTACAAAAAACGCAGCAACCGCCTCCAGCCCTCACCCCCACCCTCTCCCCGAGGGAGAGGGAGAAAAACCCGCATGGCTCACGGTCCATGGGGCGTTCCTGCACAACCTCCAGCACGTCACCGCGCGCGTGCCGCTGCAGCGCCTGGTGGCCGTCACGGGCGTGTCCGGCTCGGGCAAGTCCACGCTGGCGCGTGACGTGCTGCTGGCCAACGTGGCCGCCTGGGTCGGCCAGCGCCAGACCCGGGCCGGGCGCGAGGCCATGGACCTGGAGGGCAAGGCGCCGCAACTGGTCGGCTGCACCGGCCTGTCGGGCTTCGAGACCATAGCCCGCGTGCTGGAGGTGGACCAGACACCCATCGGCAAGACGCCGCGCTCCTGCCCGGCCACCTACATCGGCTTCTGGGACACCATCCGCAAGCTGTTCGCCGAGACGCTGGAGGCCCGGGCACGCGGCTACGGCCCCGGGCGCTTTTCCTTCAACACCGGCGCCGGACGCTGCCCGGCCTGCGAGGGCCAGGGCGTGCGCACCATCGAGATGGCCTTCCTGCCCGACGTCAAGCTGCCCTGCGAGGTCTGCCGCGGCGCGCGCTTCAACCCCGAGACGCTGGCCGTCACCTGGCGGGGCAGGAACATCGGCGACGTGCTGCGGATGGAGGTCGACGAGGCGGTGGAGTTCTTCGCCAGCATGCCGGCCATCGCGCACCCGCTGCAGCTTTTGAAGGACGTGGGCCTGGGCTACCTGACGCTGGGCCAGCCCTCGCCCACGCTCTCGGGCGGTGAGGCGCAGCGCATCAAGCTGGTGACCGAACTGACCAAGGTGCGCGACGAGGTCGGCCGCCGTGGCCAGAAGGCGCCGCACACGTTGTACGTGCTGGACGAGCCCACCGTGGGCCTGCACATGGCCGACGTGCACCGGCTGATCCAGGTGCTGCACCGGCTGGTCGATGGCGGGCACAGCGTCATCGTCATCGAGCACGACCTGGACGTGATCGCCGAGGCCGACTGGGTCATCGACCTGGGGCCCGAGGGTGGGACGGGCGGGGGCCGCATCGTCGCCGCCGCCCCGCCCGAGGGCGTGGTGCAGGCCGGCACGCACACCGGCGTGGCGCTGGCCCCGGTGCTGGCGCGCGACTGAGCAGGCGGCGTTTTCCTACAGCCGTGCGGGCGCCCGGCGCACAGCGCCGGGACTGGAGGGCGCGCTACGATTTTCGGAACGCGTTGCAGCTGGCAGCGCGGCCGGCCGGCCCTCTGGCCGGCAAGTCTCATGGTTACCCCTCGCCCCTTCATGGGGTTTTCCCCGGCCGCCTCGCGGCGGCCGGGGATTTTTCTTGGGGGCGTCAGGGCTGCGCGGATGGGACAATCGCCGTCCATGACGACGACCGCCTCCAGCGCCCCCACCCTCACCCTGACCCGCCCCGACGACTGGCACCTGCATGTGCGCGACGGCGCCCCGCTGGCCACCGTGGTGCCGCACACCGCCGCGCAGTTCGGCCGCGCCATCATCATGCCCAACCTGCGCCCGCCGGTGACCACCACCGGGCAGGCGCTGGCCTACAAAGAGCGCATCCTGGCCGCCGTGCCGCCCGGCGTGGCGTTCGAGCCGCTGATGACGCTCTACCTCACCGACCGGCTGCCGCCCGAGGAGATCGCCCGCGCCCGGGCCGCCGGCATCGTCGCGGCCAAGCTGTACCCGGCCGGCGCCACGACCAACAGCGACGCCGGCGTGACCGACCTGCGCAAGATCCGCCCCACGCTCGAAGCCATGCAGAAGGCCGGCATGCTGCTGCTGGTGCACGGCGAGGTCACCAGCCCCGACATCGACCTGTTCGACCGCGAGGCCGTGTTCATCGAACGGCAGCTGATCCCGCTGCGGCGCGACTTTCCCGAGCTGAAAATCGTCTTCGAGCACATCACGACGAAAGAGGCGGCCCAGTACGTGGCGGAAAGCGATCCCTACACCGCCGCCACCATCACCGCCCACCACCTGCTCTACAACCGCAACGCCCTGTTCACCGGCGGCATCCGCCCGCACTGGTACTGCCTGCCGGTGCTCAAGCGCGAGGTGCACCGCCAGGCGCTGGTGGCGGCTGCGACCAGCGGCTCGCCCAAGTTCTTCCTGGGCACCGACAGCGCCCCGCACCCGGCCCACCTCAAGGAGCACGCCAGCGGCTGCGCCGGCTGCTACACCGCCCACGCGGCCATGGAGCTGTATGCCGAGGCCTTCGACGCGGCCGGCGCGCTCGACCGGCTGGAGGGTTTTGCCAGCTTCCACGGCGCCGACTTCTACGGCCTGCCCAGGAACGACGGCACCATCACCCTGCGCCGCGAGTCCTGGACCCCGCCCGAGGCCTACCCCTTCGGCGAGGCCGAGCTCAAGCCGCTGCGCGCGGGCGAGCCGCTGGCCTGGCGGCTGGCCGCGGGCTGAACGCCAGCGCGGCCAGCGGGCTCCCCACCGACCCTTCCACCGGACGCAGACCATGGACCA
This sequence comes from Melaminivora sp., assembly GCF_032059615.1. Lineage (NCBI taxonomy): Bacteria > Pseudomonadati > Pseudomonadota > Betaproteobacteria > Burkholderiales > Comamonadaceae > Melaminivora > Melaminivora sp. The sequence goes on from NZ_DAMCAM010000019.1 coordinate 46,491, forward strand.
GCCCGTGCAAGAAGACCACCTCGCCGGGCGCCATGGCCCGCACGGTGCCGACCCGCCGCCCCGGCCCGCGGCCGGCGAAGGCACGGCCCTCCCGCAGCTCGACGTCAGCGCCCTGGCGCTGCTGGCGCGGCTGGTGCATCCGGTCTGGGTGTTCGATGTCGACCACTCGCGCGTGCACTGGGCCAACGCCGCGGCGCTGGCCCTCTGGCACGCCGACGACCTGCGGGAGCTGAACGCGCGCGACATGGCGTCCGACATGTCGGAGCCCGTGGCCCGGCGCCTGCGCCAGTACCAGCGGGAGTGCGAGCGCGACGACGCGCGCTCGTGCGAGCTGTGGACGCTCTACCCGCGCGGCGTGCCACGCACCCTGAGCCTGGTCTACAGCGGCGTGCGCCTGCCCGGCGGACGCGTGGCCCTGCTGTGCGAGGCGGTCGACGAGCCTTGGAGCGACGCCGGGCCACACGCCAGCCAACCGGCGCTGCACGATCCGCTGACCGACCTGCCCAACCGGCATTTCATGCGCAAGGGCTTTCGCGGCCGCCTGGGCGAGCTGCTGGCCTCGGGCCAGCAGGCGGCGCTGGTGTGCATCGACCTGGACCATTTCAAGAAAATCAACGACCTGCTGGGCCACGCGGCCGGCGACCGGCTGCTGGTGGAGACGGCCCGCCGCCTGCGCCATGCTGTACGCGAGCAGGACCTGGTCGTGCGCCTGGGGGGCGACGAGTTTCTGGTCTTTGCCGCCGTGGCCGACGGCGGCGCGGCCATCGAGGCGCTGGGCGAGCGCTTGCTGCAGGCCATCGCCCGACCCGTGCGGCTGGCGCAGCACGAGGTCCGCGTCACCGCGTCGCTGGGCGCCTGCTGCTTTCCGCGCGACGGCCGGGACGTGGACACGCTGATGCGCCAGGCCGACCTGGCCATGTACAGCGCCAAGGAGGGCGGGCGCGGCCGCGTGGCCTGCTTCACCAGCGCCATGCAGACCCGGGCGCACACGCGGCTGCGGCTGGAGATCGAGCTGCGCCGCGCCGTCGAGCGGCGCGAGTTCGTCGTGCACTACCAGCCGCGCTACAGCCTGCGCTCCGACCGCATGGTCGGGGTCGAGGCGCTGGTGCGCTGGCAGCACCCGCAGCGGGGCCTGGTGTTGCCCGAGACCTTCATCCCGGTCTGCGAGGAGGCCGGGCTGATCCAGGCGCTGGGCGAGCAGGTGCTCGAACAGGTCACGGCGCAGCTGCGCCGCTGGCAGGACGCGGGCGCCGCGCTGTCGGTGGCGGTCAACCTGTCGTCGCGGCAGTTCGCGCACGCCGGGCTGCTGTACACGCTCGCGCGCATCATCGAGGGCAGCGGCTGCGACCCCGCGCGGCTGGAGATGGAGATCACCGAATCCCTCCTGCTGGGCAACGACGAGGCCACGCTGCAGGCCCTGCACGGCTTGCGCCGGCTCGGCTGCGGCGTGGCGGTGGACGACTTCGGCACCGGCTACTCCAACCTGGCCTATCTGCAGCGCCTGCCGCTGACCTGCCTGAAGATCGACCGCTCCTTCATCGGCCACATGCCTCAGGCACGCGCGCTGTCGGACATGATCGTCTCGCTGGGCCACGCCCTGGGCCTGCGCGTGGTGGCCGAGGGCGTGGAGACCGAGGAGCAGCTGCAGTGGCTGCGCCAGACGACGTGCGACGAGTTCCAGGGCTTCCTGCGCTCGCCGCCCGTGCCGGCCGGCGCCATCGACGCGCTGCTGCGGCAAGGCCCGCTGCCACGCTGACGACGGCGCGGCAATCCGGTGCGCGGCCTGGGTGTACCCCGGTGCGGGCGGCGCCGGCCTTCTATGATGGCCGGCCCATTTTTCCCAGCCCCCGGGGTGCTTGAACCGCCGCCCGGCCTCCCCATATGGGCGGGGCCCGGCGCCCATCCTGCCGGGGGCTCTTTTCCTTCCCTCGTGGAGACACTCTTCCCATGAAACGCATTGCGCTGTTTTTACTGACCAACCTGGCCGTGGTGGTGGTGCTGGGCGTCGTCGCCAGCCTGCTGGGCGTGAACCGCTACCTCACCGCCAACGGCCTGAACCTGGGCGCGCTGCTCGGTTTTGCCTTCATCATGGGCTTTGGCGGGGCCATCATCTCGCTGCTCATGAGCAAGCCGATTGCCAAGATGAGCATGGGCGTGCACATCATCAACCAGCCGCGCAACCAGGACGAGGCCTGGATCGTCGAGACCGTGCGCGGTTTTGCCGACCGGGCCGGCATCCAGATGCCCGAGGTGGGCATCTACGAGGGCGAGGCCAACGCCTTCGCCACCGGCGCCTTCAAGAACTCGGCCCTGGTGGCCGTCTCCACCGGCCTGCTGCAGGGCATGACGCGCGAGGAGGTCGAAGCCGTCATCGGCCACGAGGTGGCCCACGTGGCCAACGGCGACATGGTCACCATGGCGCTGATCCAGGGCGTGATGAACACCTTCGTGGTGTTCCTGTCGCGCGTGATCGGCTA
>NZ_DAMCAM010000020.1:0-48704 GCF_032059615.1 Melaminivora sp.
ACGCCAAGGCCGTGCTGCTGGCCACGGGCGGCGCGGGCCGCATCTTCGCGGCCTCGACCAACGCCTTCATCAACACCGGCGATGGCCTCGGCATGGCCGCGCGCGCCGGCATTCCGCTGCAGGACCTGGAGTTCTGGCAGTTCCACCCCACGGGCGTCGCCGGTGCGGGCGTGCTGCTGACCGAGGGCTGCCGCGGCGAGGGCGCCATCCTCCTGAACAGCGAAGGCGAGCGCTTCATGGAGCGCTACGCCCCCACCCTGAAGGACCTGGCGCCGCGCGACTTCGTCTCGCGCTCGATGGACCAGGAGATCAAGGAAGGGCGCGGCTGCGGTCCGAACAAGGACTACATCCTGATGAAGCTCGACCACCTGGGGGCGGACACCATCCGAAAGCGCCTGCCCTCGGTGGAGGAAATCGGCCACAACTTCGCCAACGTGGACATCACCAAGGAGCCGATACCCGTGGTGCCCACCATCCACTACCAGATGGGCGGCATCCCGACCAACATCCACGGCCAGGTTGTGACCTGGGACGGCGAGAAGAGCAACGTGGTGCCCGGCCTGTACGCGGTGGGCGAGTGCTCGGCCGTGTCGGTGCATGGCGCCAACCGCCTGGGCACCAACTCGCTGCTGGACCTGCTGGTGTTCGGCAAGGCCGCCGGCCGCCACATCGTGCAGTTCGTGCGCGAGTTCGGCGAGCACCACAACGTGCCGGCCGACGCGGCCGAGCGCACGCTGGCGCGCCTGAACCAGATCGAGGGCAACTCCGGCGGCCTGTACGCGCAGGACGTGGCCAATGAGATCCGCCAGACCATGCAGCAGCACGCCGGGGTGTTTCGGACGCAAAAGAGCATGGACGAGGGCGTCGCCAAGATCGCCGAGATCCGCCAGAAGGTGCAGGCCATCGGCCTCAAGGACCACTCCAAGGTCTGGAACACCGCGCGCATGGAGGCGCTGGAGGTGGACAACCTGATCGAGGCCGCGCAGGCCACCATGGTCTCGGCGGCGGCGCGCCACGAGTGCCGCGGCGCGCACACGGTCTATGACTATGAGCACCCTGCCGACCACCCCACGGCGCCGCTGGGCCGCAACGACCAGGAATGGCTCAAGCACACGCTGTGGCACAGCGCCACCAACAGCCTGACCTACAAGCCCGTGAACATGCAGCCCCTGAGCGTGGAGAGCATCCCGCCCAAGGTCCGCACGTTCTGACCGCCCCGTCGCACGAAAGAGATACGCAATGCAACGCACTTTCAAGATCTATCGCTACGACCCGGACAAGGACGCCAAGCCCTACATGCAGACCGTGCAGGTAGAGCTGGACGGCCACGAGCGCATGCTGCTCGACGCCCTGGTCAAGCTCAAGGCGCAGGACCCGACCCTGTCGTTCCGCCGCTCCTGCCGCGAGGGCGTGTGCGGCTCGGACGCCATGAACATCAATGGCAAGAACGGCCTGGCCTGCCTGACCAACATGCGCACGCTGTCGGGCGACATCGTCCTGAAGCCCCTGCCCGGCCTGCCCGTGATCCGCGACCTGATCGTGGACATGACGCAGTTCTTCAACCAGTACCACTCGATCAAGCCCTACCTGCAGAACGACGAGCCGGTCTCGCCGTCCAAGGAGCGCCTGCAGTCGCCCGAGGAGCGCGAGGAACTGAACGGCCTGTACGAGTGCATCCTGTGCGCGAGCTGCTCCACCGCCTGCCCGAGCTTCTGGTGGAACCCGGACAAGTTCGTCGGCCCGGCGGGCCTCCTGCAGGCCTACCGCTTCATCGCCGACAGCCGCGACAAGGCCACCAGCGAGCGGCTGGACAACCTGGAAGACCCGTACCGGCTGTTCCGCTGCCACACCATCATGAACTGCGTGGACGTGTGCCCCAAGGGCCTGAAGCCCGCCGCCGCGATCAGCAAGATCCGCGAGCTGATGGTGCGCCGCGCCATCTGATCGGGCTTTCGTGGCTGAAGGCGACACCTGGCTCGACGAGCGCGAAACCGCCGTGCTGCGCTGGCGCTGCCGGCGCGGCCTGGTGGAGAACGACCTGTTCATCGAGCGCTTTTTCAACACCCACGGACAGCGCCTGAGCAGCGCCCAGGCGCGCGGCCTGGGCCAGCTCATGGACCTGTCCGACAACGACCTGCTGGACCTGCTGCTTGCCCGCAAGGAGCCGGCCGGCGACCTGGACACCGACGAGGTGCGGACCGTGCTGGCGCAGATGCGAAAGCGCAGCTGACGCGCTGCCGCCCGGTCGTTCCATCACCCCTGTCCGCACCCTCCCACAGCCCAACACAACCGAAGGAAACCGCAAATGAAACTGGCAGACAACAAGGCGACGCTATCGTTCAGCAACGGCAGCCCGAGCGTGGAGCTCCCCGTCTATCAAGGCACCATCGGCCCGGACGTGGTGGACATCCGCAAGCTCTACGGCCAGACGGGCATGTTCACCTATGACCCGGGTTTCCTGTCCACGGCCGCATGCCAGTCGTCGATCACCTACATCGACGGCGACAAGGGCGAGCTGCTGTACCGCGGCTACCCCATCGAGCAGCTGGCCACCAAGTGCGACTACCTGGACACCTGCTACCTGCTGCTCAACGGCGAGCTGCCGGGCCAGAGCGAGCGCGACAGTTTCCACAAGCTGGTGCTCAAGCACACCATGGTGCACGAGCAGATGCAGTTCTTCCTGCGGGGCTTTCGCCGCGACGCCCACCCCATGGCCGTGCTGACGGGCCTGGTGGGCGCGATGTCGGCCTTCTATCACGACAGCACCGACATCAATAACCCCAAGCACCGCGAGATCGCCGCCATCCGCCTGATCTCCAAGATGCCGACCCTGGTGGCCATGGCGTACAAGTACGGCATCGGCGAGCCCTACATGTACCCGCGCAACGACCTGTCGTATGCCGGCAACTTCCTGCGCATGATGTTCGGCACGCCCTGCGCCGAATACCAGGTCAACCCGGTGCTGGAGCGCGCGCTCGACCGCATCTTCATCCTGCACGCCGACCACGAGCAGAACGCCTCCACCTCCACCGTGCGTCTGTGCGGCAGCTCGGGCACCAACCCGTTCGCGGCGATTGCCGCCGGCGTGGCCTGCCTGTGGGGTCCGGCGCACGGCGGTGCCAACGAGGCGGCGCTGAACATGCTCGAAGACATCCAGGCCAACGGCGGCATCGAGAAGGTCGGCGAGTTCATCAACCAGGTCAAGGACAAGAACTCGGGCGTGCGCCTGATGGGCTTTGGCCACCGCGTGTACAAGAACTACGACCCGCGCGCCAAGCTGATGCAGGAGACCACCAACGAGGTGCTCGAAGCCCTGGGCCTGCACAACGACCCGCTGTTCGCCTTGGCCAAGAAGCTCGAGCAGATCGCCCTGGAGGACGACTACTTCGTGCAGCGCAAGCTCTACCCGAACGTGGACTTCTACTCGGGCATCGTGCAGCGCGCCATCGGCATCCCGACCAAGCTGTTCACCGGCATCTTCGCGCTGGCCCGCACCGTGGGCTGGATCGCCCAGCTGAACGAGATGATCGCCGACCCCGAGTACAAGATCGGCCGTCCGCGCCAGCTGTTCGTCGGCTCGCCGCGCCGCGACGTGCCCGACCTGGCGCAGCGCTGATCGTCCGCCCCCAGGGCCCAGGGCTGCCGCCCTTGCCCCTCGGCCCGCAGGTGCCATGCCTGCGGGCTTTTTCGTTTTGTGCGTCCGTGGCCTACAGTCGGACGTTCATCCGCATATGACTCAACCGCCAGAAAAAGAAAGGCTCCTCCCATGAAGTCACGCGCCGCCGTCGCCTTTGCCGCCGGACAACCCCTGCAAATCGTCGAGATCGACGTGGCTCCCCCGAAAGCCGGCGAAGTGCTGGTGCGCATCACCCACACCGGCGTGTGCCACACCGACGCGTTCACGCTCTCGGGCGACGACCCGGAAGGCGTCTTCCCGGCGGTGCTCGGGCACGAGGGCGCGGGCATCGTGGTGGAGGTCGGCGAGGGCGTGACCAGCGTGCAGCCGGGCGACCACGTCATTCCGCTGTACACGGCGGAGTGCGGCGAGTGCCTGTTCTGCAAGAGCGGCAAGACCAACCTGTGCGTGGCCGTGCGCGCCACGCAAGGCAAGGGCCTGATGCCCGACGGCACGACGCGCTTTTCCTACAACGGCGAGCCGATCTACCACTACATGGGCTGCTCGACGTTTTCCGAGTACACCGTGGTGGCCGAGGTGTCGCTGGCCAAGGTCAGCCCGGAGGCCAATCCCGAGCAGGTCTGCCTGCTGGGCTGCGGCGTGACCACCGGCCTGGGCGCCGTGAAGAACACGGCCCGCGTGCAGCCGGGCGACACGGTGGCCGTGTTCGGCCTGGGCGGCATCGGCCTGGCCGTGGTGCAGGGCGCAAAGCTCGCCGGCGCCGGGCGCATCATCGCCATCGACACCAACCCGGCCAAGTTCGATCTGGCGCGCACCTTTGGCGCCACCGACTGCGTGAATCCGAAGGACCACGACCAACCCATCCAGCAGGTCATCGTCGAGATGACCGGCTGGGGCGTGGACCACAGCTTCGAGTGCATCGGCAACGTCAACGTGATGCGCGCGGCGCTGGAGTGCGCGCACCGCGGCTGGGGCCAGAGCGTGATCATCGGCGTGGCCGGCAGCGGCCAGGAGATCAGCACGCGGCCCTTCCAGCTGGTCACCGGCCGCAAGTGGCTGGGCACGGCGTTTGGCGGCGTCAAGGGCAGGAGCGAGCTGCCCGGCATGGTCGAGGACGCCATGGCCGGGCGCATCGAGCTGGCGCCCTTCGTCACGCACACCATGCCGCTGACCGATATCAACGAGGCTTTCGACCTGATGCACCGGGGCGAATCCATTCGCTCGGTGGTGCACTACGTGGACTGACAAACCCGGTCCACTACCAAAAAAAGAGCTGCAGCTCCAGGCGTTGCAACGCTTTGCGCATGTTTTTATTGCGAAAGTGACACCGGCCCAAGAGCTGCAGCTATCAAACAAGGAGCACGCATGTCCCAGACCCCTGAACTGCTGAGCACCCACGCCTGCTTTGGCGGCGAGCAGCGCTTCTACCGCCATGCCTCGCGCGAGATAGGCCTGCCGATGCGCTTTGCCGTCTTCCTGCCGCCGCAGGCGCTGGGCGGCACGCCCGTGCCGGCGCTCATCTACCTGGCGGGCCTGACCTGCACCGAGGAGACCTTCCCCGCCAAGGCCGGCGCGCAGCGCCTGGCGGCCGAGCTGGGCCTGGCGCTCATAGCCCCCGACACCAGCCCGCGCGGCGCCCGCGTACCTGGCGAGGACGAAGCCTGGGACTTCGGCGTGGGCGCGGGCTTCTATCTCGACGCCACGCAGGCGCCCTGGGCCAGGCACTGGCGCATGGAATCCTGGCTTGTGGCCGAGCTGCTGCCGCTCCTGGCTGAGCACCTGCCCATCGCCGGCGACCGCCTGGGCCTCGCCGGCCACAGCATGGGCGGCCACGGCGCGCTCACCCTGGCGCTGCGCCACCCGGGCCGCTTCAAAAGCCTGTCGGCCCTGGCCCCCATCTGCGCGCCCACGCGCTGCCCCTGGGGCGAGAAGGCCTTCACCGGCTACCTGGGTGCCGACCGCAAGGCCTGGGGTGCGCACGACGCCACCGAACTCATGAGCGCCCAGGCCGCCGCGCCCTACCCCGGCGGCCTGCTGATCGACCAGGGCCTGGACGACAAATTCCTGGCCGAGCAGCTGCACCCGCACCTGTTCGAGGCCGCCTGCGAGGCCGCCGGCCAGCCGCTCACGCTGCGCCGCCACGCCGGCTACGACCACGGCTACTACTTCGTGCAGACCTTCATGGACGACCACCTGCGCCACCACGCACGCCAGCTCGCCGGCTGACGCGCGCCCGGGCCGCGCTACGCCCTTTGCCCGGTCTTGGCAAGGCCTGCGCTATTCGCAGCGCCCGCGTGCGAGATCTCTTGGCAAAGGCGCGGCGCGCCCGCACAATCGGGCCCTTGCGCCCTGCGGGTGCAACACACACAAGCCATGGCCCGGACAACCCCGTTGCCCGGGCTTTTCTCCGTCTGGCCAGGCACGTCCTCTGCCAGCGCTGCCCGCAGCCGCTTTGCCCTCCAGACAAGAGACACTTCGAACAACCGCCCACAAGGGAGCCCCACATGCTGCGCAAACCCGCCATCACCCTGTCGTCGCTGGACATGGACCGCATCGAGGCGCTGCTGGAAAAAAGCAGCGCGCCCTTTCCCGGCCGCGACCAGCTGGAGGCCGAACTCGACCGCGCCGACGTGCTCGACCCCAAGGACATGCCGCCCAACGTGGTGACCATGAACTCCACCGTGCAGTTCACCATCCTGGAGACGAAGAAGACCAGCACCCTGACCCTGGTCTATCCGAAGGAAATGGACGGCTCGGGCGACAAGGTCTCGGTCTTCGCGCCCGTGGGCATCGCCCTGCTGGGCCTGGCCGTGGGCGACGAGTTCGAGATGCCCAGCCCCACCGGCCAGGTCACGGTGCGGGTGGACTCCATCACCTTCCAGCCCGAGAGCGCCGGCGAGCTGCACCGCTGAACGAGCAGCCGCACCGCACGACGAAAAAAGGCAGCCTCGGCTGCCTTTCGTGTTTCTGCACCTCGGGGTGCCTGGGGTGCGCCCCCGGCCGCTCAGGCCAGCGACAGCCGCTGGCGCGCGGCCCGGTACTCGCGGTCCAGGCGCTCGACCAGCTCGGCCGCGGGCACCACCGCATCCACCGCGCCAATGCCCTGGCCGCAGCCCCAGATGTCCTTCCAGGCCTTCTTGGCGTCACCGCCGAAGTTCATCTTGCTCGGGTCGGACTCGGGCAGGTGGTCCGGGTCCAGACCGGCCGCGCGGATCGACGGCGCCAGGTAGTTGCCGTGCACGCCGGTGAACAGGTTGCTGTAAACGATGTCGTCGGACGTGCCCTCGACGATGGCCTGCTTGTAGGCCTCCTGCGCGCGCGCCTCGTGCGTGGCGATGAAGGCCGAGCCGATGTAGGCAAAGTCGGCGCCCATGGCCTGCGCCGCCAGCACTGCGCCGCCCGTGGCGATGGCGCCGGACAGCGCCACCGGGCCGTCGAACCACTGGCGGATCTCCTGCACCAGGGCGAACGGGCTCTTGACGCCCGCATGTCCGCCCGCGCCGGCGGCCACGGCGATCAGGCCGTCGGCGCCCTTCTCGATTGCCTTGTGGGCAAACCGGTTGTTGATGATGTCATGCAGCACCACGCCGCCCCAGCCGTGCACGGCCTGGTTCACGTCCTCGCGTGCGCCCAGGCTGGTGATGACGATGGGCACCTTGTACTTGGCGCAGACCTGCATGTCGTGCTCGAGCCGGTCGTTGCTCTTGTGCACGATCTGGTTGATGGCGAACGGCGCGGACGGGCGGTCGGGGTGCGCCTTGTCCCAGGCAGCGAGCGTTTCGGTGATCTCGGCCAGCCAGTCATCGAGCTGCTCGGCCGGGCGGGCGTTGAGCGCCGGCATGGAGCCGACGATGCCGGCCTTGCACTGCTCGATCACGAGCTGGGGGTTGCTGATGATGAACAGCGGCGAGCCGATGACGGGCAGGCGCAGGTTCTGCAGGACGGGGGGCAAAGGCATGAAGTCTCCTGAAAGGGGCGATGCTGGTTTTATGTCGGCTGGATCAGAACGCTTCCGGGGCCAGCGCCATGACGCTGCCCGCGCCCTGCACGATCTCGTCGCGCAGGCCGGGCGCGCGCACCAGGATGTGCTCGGCATAGAAGCGGGCGGTGGCGATCTTGGCGGCGAGGAAGGCCTCGTCCTGTCCCTGACCGGACAGTTTCTCGGCCACCAGCAGGGCGCGCGCCAGCTGCCAGCCGGCCACCAGGTTGCCCGCCAGCATCAGGTAGGGGACGCTGCCGGCAAAAGCGGCGTTGGGGTCCTGCTTGCCCTGGGCGGCGACGAAGTCCACCACCTCCAGGAAGGCCTGGCGCGCGGCCTGCAGGCGCGCGGCCATGGCGCGTGCGGCCTCGCTGCCGCTGGCGCCCAGTTCGCCCTCGGTCTTCTCGATCTGCGCGGCAATGGCGCGCGCCGTGGTGCCGCCGTCGCGCAGCGTCTTGCGCCCCACCAGGTCGTTGGCCTGGATGGCCGTCGTGCCCTCGTAGATGGGCAGGATGCGCGCGTCGCGGTAGTACTGCGCGGCGCCCGTCTCCTCGATGAAGCCCATGCCGCCATGCACCTGCACGCCGAGCGACGTCACCTCCAGGCTCATCTCGGTGGAAAAACCCTTGACCAGCGGCACCATGAATTCGTAGAAGGTGGCGTTGTCGCTGCGCACCGTGGCGTCCGCGTGCTGGTGCGCCGCGTCGTAGGCGGCGGCGGCCACCAGCGCCATGGCGCGGCAGCCCTCGGTCAGCGCGCGCATAGTCATCAGCATGCGGCGCACGTCCGGGTGGTGGATGATGGTGGCGCTGCCGCGTACGCTGCCATCGACCGGGCGGCTCTGCACGCGCTCGCGGGCATAGGCCACGGCCTTCTGGTAGGCGCGCTCGGCAATGGCGATGCCCTGCACGCCCACGGCATAGCGCGCGGCGTTCATCATGATGAACATGTATTCGAGGCCGCGGTTCTCCTCGCCCACCAGCCAGCCCACTGCCCCGCCGTGGTCGCCAAATTGCAGCACCGCCGTGGGCGAGGCCTTGATGCCCAGCTTGTGCTCGATGGATACGCAGTGCGCGTCGTTGCGCGCGCCCAGGCTGCCGTCCTGGTTGACCAGGAACTTGGGCACCACGAACAGGCTGATGCCCTTGACGCCCTCGGGAGCGCCGGCCACGCGCGCCAGCACCAGGTGGACGATGTTGTCCGCCATGTCGTGCTCGCCGTAGGTGATGAAAATCTTGGTGCCGAAGATCTTGTAGGTGCCGTCGGGCTGGCTCTCCGCGCGCGTGCGCACCAGCGCCAGGTCCGAGCCCGCCTGGGGCTCGGTCAGGTTCATGGTGCCGGTCCACTCGCCCGAGACCAGCTTCTCCAGGTAGGTGCTCTTGAGCTCGTCGCTGCCGGCCGTGAGCAGCGCCTCGATGGCGCCGTCGGTGAGCAGCGGGCACAGGGCAAAGCTCAGGTTGGCGCTGTTGAGCATCTCCACGCAGGCCGCGCCGATGGTCTTGGGCAGGCCCTGGCCGCCGAAGTCGGTGGGGTGCTGCAGGCCCTGCCAGCCGCCTTCGGTGAACTGGACATACGCCTGCCTGAAGCCCGGCGTGGTGGTGACGGCGCCGTCCTTCCACGACGAGGGGTTCTGATCGCCCGCGACGTTCAGCGGCGCCACCACGCCCTCATTGAAGCGTGCGCACTCTTCCAGCACGGCGGTGGCGGTATCGAGCCCCGCCTCCTCGAAGCCGGGCATCTGCGCGATCTGCGCGATGTCTGCCAGATGCTCGATGGCAAACAGCATGTCCTTGACGGGGGCGGTGTAGCTCATGACTTCCTCGACGATGTCAGCGTGAAAACAAAGAAAACCGGCGGATGGGTGAAAAAAAAGGCATCGCAAGCGATGCCTTGGCGCGCTGCCGTACTAGCGCGGCGCGGGGCCTCAGAGGGCCTGGACCAGCTCGGGCACGGCCTCGAAGAGGTCGGCCTCCAGGCTGTAGTCGGCAATGCCGAAGATGGGCGATTCCGGGTCCTTGTTGATGGCCACGATGACCTTGGAGTCCTTCATGCCGGCCAGGTGCTGGATGGCGCCCGAGATGCCGATGGCGATGTAGAGCTGCGGCGCGACGATCTTGCCCGTCTGGCCGACCTGCAGGTCGTTGGGGGCGTAGCCGGCGTCCACCGCCGCGCGCGAGGCGCCGATGGCCGCGCCCAGCTTCTCCGCCAGGGGCGTGAGCACGCTCTGGAACTTCTCGGCGCTGCCCAGGGCCCGGCCGCCGGAGATGATGACCTTGGCGGCCGTGAGTTCGGGACGGTCGCTCTTGGTCACCTCGCGGCCGACGAAGCTGCTCTTGCCGCTGTCGGCCACGGCCTGCACGGCTTCGACCGGGGCGCTGCCGCCGCTGGCCGCGGCCGCGTCAAACCCGGTGCCGCGCACGGTGATGACCTTGACGCTGTCGCTGCTCTGCACGGTGGCAATGGCGTTGCCGGCGTAGATGGGGCGCTCGAAGGTGTCGGGGCTGTCCACGCGGGTGATGTCGCTCACCTGGGCCACGTCCAGCTTGGCAGCCACGCGCGGGGCGACGTTCTTGCCGCTGGCCGTGGCCGGGAACAGGATGTGGTTGTAGCCGCCGGCACGGGCGACTTCGAGCACCTGGGCAGCCAGGTTTTCGGCCAGGCCGTCCTTGAGCGATGCGCCGTCGGCGTGCAGCACCTTGGCAACGCCGGCAACCTGGCTGGCAGCCTGGGCGGCGGCCTGGGCGTTCTCGCCGGCGACCAGCACGTGCACGTCGCCGCCGCAGGCCAGGGCCGCGGTGACGGTGTTGAGGGTGGCGCCCTTGAGGCTCGCGTTGTCGTGTTCAGCAATGACGAGTGCAGTCATGGGATGTTCTCTCTGTCTGGTTGCAGGCCGTCAGATGACCTTGGCTTCGTTGCGCAGCTTGTCCACCAGGGTGGCCACGTCGGGCACGCGGATGCCGGCGCCGCGCTTGGCGGGCTCGGCCACCTTCAGCGTCTTGACGCGCGGGGCGATGTCCACGCCCAGGTCCTCGGGCTTGAAGGTGTCGAGCTGCTTCTTCTTGGCCTTCATGATGTTGGGCAGCGTGACGTAGCGCGGCTCATTGAGGCGCAGGTCGGTGGTGATCACGGCGGGGAGCGTGAGGCCCACGGTCTCCAGGCCGCCGTCGACCTCGCGTGTCACGTTGACCTTGTCGCCGGCCATCTCGACCTTGCTGGCGAACGTGGCCTGCGGCAGGTCGGCCAGGGCGGCGAGCATCTGGCCGACCTGGTTGGAGTCGTCGTCGATGGCCTGCTTGCCCAGGATCACGAGCTGGGGCTGCTCCTTGTCCAACACCGCTTTGAGCAGCTTGGACACGGCCAGGGGCTGCAGGTCGGCGTCGGCCGGCGTCTCCACCAAGATGGCGCGGTCGGCGCCAATGGCCATGGCGGTGCGCAGCGTCTCCTGCGCCTGCGTGGGGCCGCAGGAGATGGCGATGACCTCGGTGACGACGCCCTTTTCCTTCAGGCGCACGGCCTCCTCGACGGCGATCTCGTCAAAGGGGTTCATGCTCATCTTGACGTTGGCGGTGTCCACACCCGTGCCGTCCGACTTCACGCGGACCTTCACGTTGTAGTCCACCACGCGCTTGACGGGGACCAAAACCTTCATTGCAGCGGCTCCTTCGAAGATGGTTGATTGCTGGCTTGATTGACGTTCACGTAAACCGGCCCATTCTATTGCGCGGCGCTGCCGGCAACACGGCCCAAAAAGAAAACGAACGGTCGTGCTTTTCGATGATTATGCCAGCCTGCTTGCGGCTGGTCGAGCCCGGCGGCGACAGGGGCGCCCGGCCGGGCCGGGCGGCGGGTTCAGGCGGCGCTGGCAGCCTGCTTCCACGCGGGCTGGCGCTTCTCGGCGAAGGCGCGCGCGCCCTCCTGCGCGGCGTCGTCCATCATGTTGGTGGCCATGGCCTGGCCGGCGAGCTGATAGGCGGCGTCCAGCCCCAGCTCGCGCTGCTGGTGCACCAGGGCCTTGCCCATGGCGATGGCCACGCGGGGCTTCTCCACGATGGACTGCACCAGGGACTCGACCTCGGCGTCCAGCCGCCCGGGCGCCACCACGCGGTTGACCAGTCCTTCGGCCAGCGCCGTCTGCGCGTCGATGAAGTCGCCCGTGAGCAGCATCTCCATGGCCCGCTTGGCCGGCACGTTGCGCACCAGAGGCACGCTGGGCGTGGCGCAGAACAGGCCGTAGTGGATGCCGCTGGTGGCAAAGCTGGCCTCATACGTCGCCACCGCCAGGTCGCACTGGGCGACCAGCTGGCAGCCGGCGGCCGTGGCCATGCCATGCACGCGGGCGATGACCGGCACCGGCAGCTTGTGGATGGACAGCATCACGCGGCTGCACTGGGCAAACAGCTGCTGGTACCAGGCCAGCTGCGGGTGGGCGGCCATGTCCTTGAGGTTGTGCCCGGCGCAGAAGGCCTTGCCGCTGGCGGCCAGCACCACGGCGCGCGCATCCTCGTCGTGCGCCACCTCGTCGAGCGCGTGCTGCAGGGCGTCCAGCATCTCGCCGCCCAGGGCGTTGAAGCGTTTGGGGTCGTTCAGCGTCAGCGTGTACACGCCGCGCGCGTCGCGCTCGAGCAGTACCAGCGCAGCAGGTTCGGTCATGGCTTTCTCTTCCTTCGGTTCACAGATCGGCCAGCACGCGCAGGTGCGCCTCCACGCTGCGGGCCAGCGGCCCCATCATGTAGCCGCCCTCCAGGCACGAGACGATGCGGTTTTTCGAGAAGCGCCGCGCCACGTCCTTGATGCGCATGGTGATCCAGGTGTAGTCCTGCTCGGTCAGGCCGAGCTGGCCCATGTCGTCCTCGCGGTGGGCATCGAAGCCCGCGGAGACGAAGATCATCTCGGGCTTGAAAGCCTCCAGGCGCGGCATCCAGATCATCTCGACGATGTCGCGCACGTCCATGCCCTTGGTGTAGGCGGGCACGGGCACGTTGAGCATGTTGGCCGCCGGGTTCTGGTCGCCGCTGAACGGGTAGAACGGGTGCTGGAAGATGCCCACCATCAGCACGCGCGGGTCGCCCGCGAGGATGTCCTCGGTGCCGTTGCCGTGGTGCACGTCGAAGTCCACCACCGCCACGCGCTTGAGGTGGTAGCGCTCCAGCGCATATTTGGCGGCAATGGCCACGTTGTTGAAGAAGCAAAAGCCCATGGCCTTGGCGCGCTCGGCGTGGTGCCCGGGCGGGCGCACGCTGCAAAAGGCGTTCTCCAGATCGCCGTTCATGACCGCGTCGGTGGCGGCCAGCGCCGCCCCGGCGGCACGTAGCGCGGCCTGCCAGGTGTGGCGGTTCATGGCGGTGTCGGTGTCGATCTGGGCGTGGGGCGGGCCGCCCGCGTCCTCCTCCTCGACCAGGCGCTCGCACATGCCGCGCAGCGCGGCCACGTACATGCGGTCGTGCGCGAGCTCGATGTCGGCCAGGGGTGCCAGCGGCACGTCGCGACGCTCCAGCGCATCGGCGATGCCGGTGGCGATCAGGCGGTCCTCGATGGCGTCCAGCCGCGCCGGGCATTCCGGATGGCCGGCCCCCATCTCGTGCAGCCAGAAGTCGCGGTGGCTGTAGTAACCGGTCTTGCCCGTAGTCATTGTCCCCTTGCCCCTTGAGTTTTTTCCGATAACGTGGCGCCGCATGATGCACGCACAAAGCAAGATCCAGGCGCTTCTTGACCAGCTTAACACGGTGATCGTGGGCAAAAATGCCCAGGTGCGCGACTGCGTGGCCTGCCTGCTGGCGGGCGGCCACCTGCTGATCGAGGACCTGCCCGGCGTGGGCAAGACGACCCTGGCGCATGCCCTGGCACGCACCTTCGGCCTGCAGTTTGCGCGCGTGCAGTTCACCGCCGACCTGATGCCCAGCGATCTCACGGGCGTGTCCGTTTATGAGCGAGGCAGCCAGGCCTTTGCCTTTCACCCCGGCCCGGTCTTCACCCAGGTGCTGCTGGCCGACGAGATCAACCGCGCCAGTCCGCGCACGCAAAGCGCCCTGCTCGAGGCCATGGAGGAAAAGCAGGTCTCCGCCGAAGGCGCCACGCGCGCCCTGCCCGAGCCCTTCTTCGTCATCGCCACGCAGAACCCGCAGGAGCAGCTGGGCACCTTCGCCCTGCCCGAGAGCCAGCTCGACCGCTTCCTGATGCGCATCTCGCTGGGCTACCCCGACCGCGCCGCCGAGCGCCTGCTGCTGGCCGGCAGCGACCGCCGCGGCATGGTGGACAGCCTGCTGCCCCTGCTCACGCATGCCGAGCTGGCCGGCCTGCAGCAGCAGGTGCTGGCCGTGCACACGTCCGACGCGCTGCTGGGCTACGTGCAGGACCTGATCGCCGCGACGCGCTCGGGCCGCTGGTTCGTGCAGGGCCTGTCGCCGCGCGCCGGCATCGCCCTGGTGCGCGCGGCCAAGGCCCAGGCGCTGATCGACGGGCGCGACTACGTAGCCCCCGACGATGTGCAGGCCATCATCGCCCAGACCATCGCGCACCGGCTGGTGCCGCTGGGCGATGCCGGGCGAGGCAGCGTCGAGCAGGTACGCGCCCTGCTGGAGGCGGTGGCGCCGTGAGGGCTGCTGCCGGGGCAGCCCGGGTCTGGCCGCATCAGCGCCTGGCAGGGCGCTGGCGCCGCTGGTGGAGCGCGCGGCTGCCGCGCAGCGACACACTGGTGCTGGGCCAGCGCAACCTCTACGTGCTGCCCACGGGCTCAGGCTGGATGCTGGCGGCCACCCTGCTGGTGCTGCTGGTGGGCTCCATCAACTTCCAGCTCAACCTGGGCTATCTGCTGACCTTTCTGCTCGCCGGCAGCGCGCTGGCCAGCATCCCCCTGGCCCACGCCACGCTGCGCGGCCTGTCGCTGCACCTGGTCGCGCCCGAACCCACTTTCGTCGGCTCGGCCGCCACCCTGCAGGTGCAGCTGCACAGCCGCCGGCGCCGGCCGCGCCATGCCGTCGCCCTGGCGGTGCACGGCAGCGGCCACTGGGCGCTGGCCGACGTGCCGGCCGAAGGCAGCGCCAGCGTGCAGTTGACGTTCGCGCCCGCGCGGCGCGGCCTGCAGGACGCGCCGCTGCTGACGGCGCAGACGCTCTACCCGCTGGGCATTCTGCGCGTGTGGACGCTGTGGCGCCCTGCGGCGCCGCTGCTGGCCTACCCGCGCCCGGAAGACCCGGTCCCGCCGCTGCCGCCTGGCCAGCCCCAGGCCGGCGGCGGCGCCAGCGCCGCGGCCCCGGGCACGGGCGATTTCGAGGGCGTGCGCGCCTACCGCCGCGGCGACCCGCTGCGGCTGATCGTCTGGAAGAAGGCGGCCCGTGCACTGGCCAGCGGCAGCAGCGAACTGGTCAGCCGCGACAGCCACGCCGAGCAGCGCCACAGCCTGTGGCTGGACGCCGCCGCCACCGGCCTGGCCGACCCTGAGGCGCGGCTGTCGCGCCTGGCCAGCTGGGTGCTGCAGGCCGACCGCCTGGGGCTGGACTACGGCCTGCGCCTGCCCGGGCAGGCCATCGCCCCGGCCAGCGGCCCGGCGCACAGGCGCCGCTGCCTGGAGGCACTGGCCCTGGCATGAAATCCCGCGCAAACCCAGGCATGACAACGAGATGCAGCTATTTTTTGAGTAGCTTTCCGGGAGCGCGCCCGTGAACCTGCGCAGCCGGGCCGCCCACCTGCCACGGGAAACGCGCGACACGCTGTTCCTGCTGCTGGTCATCGCCCTGTGCCTGGCACCCCTGGCGGCGCACATCCCTGCCTGGGCCAGCGCCATGGCCGCGCTGCTGCTGGCCTGGCGCGCCCTGCAGGGCTGGCGCGCGCGGCCGCTGCCCGGGCGCTGGACCACGCGCGCGCTGCTGGCCACGGTCCTGGCCCTCACGCTGCTGACGCACCGCACCATCCTCGGCTACGAGGCCGGCGTCACGCTGATCGCCATGCTGCTGGCGCTCAAGACGCTGGAGCTGCGCGCGCGGCGCGACGCCATGGTGGTGTTCTTCCTGGGCTTCTTCACGCTGCTGGCCAACTTCTTCTTCTCGCAGTCGCTCCTGACGGCCGCCGCCATGCTGCTGGCGCTGCTGGGCCTGCTCACGGCGCTGGTCAACGCCCACCGCCCGGTGGGCCGGCCGCCGCTGCACGAGAGCCTGCGCACCGCGGGGGCCATGACGCTGCTGGGCGCGCCGGTGATGGTGGCGCTGTTCCTGGTCTTCCCACGCATGGCGCCGCTGTGGGGCGTGCCCGCCGACCTGGCCCAGGGGCGCAGTGGCCTGTCCGGGCAGATGCGCATCGGCAGCGTGGCCGAGCTGGCGCTCGACGAGAGCGTGGCCCTGCGCGTGCGCTTCGAGGACGGCGCCCGCCCGCCGCCACAGGAGAGCCTGTACTTTCGCGGCCCGGTGCTCACCGTGTTCGACGGGCGGGAATGGCAGGCCCTGGGGCAGACCGCAGCGGGCCGCCCTTTCTGGGGCCCGTCGGCGCCCGCGCGGCTGCAGGTGCAGGGCGAGCCCGTGCGCTACGAGATCACGCTCGAGCCCAGCTACCGGCCGTGGCTGCTGGTGCTGGACGCCGCCGACGAGGCGCCCGCCCTGCCCGCCGGCTACCACCCCTTCATGACGCAGGACCTGCAGTGGCTGGCCGCGCGCCCCATCACCAGCGTGCTGCGCTACCAGGCGCAGAGCCACCTGGCCTTTCGCCACGGCCCGCTGGCGGACAGCGCCGAGCTGCGCGTGCACCGCGAGCTGCCCGCGGGGCTGAACCCGCGCACCCGGGCCCTGGCACGCGAGCTGCAGGGCAGTGCGGCCGCAGGCGACACCGAGGCCTTCGTGCGCGCGGCGCTGGCGCGGCTGCGCGCAGGCGGCTATCGCTACACGCTGGAGCCCGGCCTGTACGGCGAACACACGGCCGACGCGTTCTGGTTCGAGCGCAAGCAGGGTTTCTGCGAGCACATCGCCTCGGCCTTCGTGGTGCTGATGCGCTCGGGCGGCGTGCCGGCCCGCATCGTGACGGGCTACCAGGGCGGTCGGCTCAACGACATCGACGGCTACTGGACCGTGCGCCAGAGCGACGCCCATGCCTGGGCCGAGGTGTGGATGGAGGAACGCGGCTGGGTGCGCGTGGACCCGACGGCCGCCATCTCGCCCGACCGCACCGCCCTGCCCCAGCGCCTGACACCCGCGCGCAGCGGCCTGGGCAGCGCCGTGGAGGTGGTGGTCAGCCCGAACGCCCTGCGCCGCCTGCGCGTCG
The DNA here is from genome assembly GCF_032059615.1 of Melaminivora sp. Classification (NCBI taxonomy): domain Bacteria; kingdom Pseudomonadati; phylum Pseudomonadota; class Betaproteobacteria; order Burkholderiales; family Comamonadaceae; genus Melaminivora; species Melaminivora sp. The sequence goes on from NZ_DAMCAM010000020.1 coordinate 16,860, forward strand.
TGTGGGAGGCGGCCAACAACCGCTGGAACCAGTGGGTGCTCAACTACACCCAGGACCGGCAGCTGGGCCTGCTGCGCAGCCTGGGCGTGGACGCGCCCGACTGGCGCGACCTGCTGCGCGTGCTGGCGGGCACGGTCGCCGCCGCCGGCCTGGCGGGCCTGGCCTGGGCGGCGCTGCAGCGGCGCCGGCAGGACCCGTGGCAACGCCTGCTGCAGCGCGCGCGCCAGCGCCTGGCCCGCGCCGGCCTGGCGCTGCCCGCGCACCTGCCGCCGCGCGCCATGGCTGAGCGCGCGCGCGACCATTTCGGCAGCGCCGCCGAGCCTGCGGCGCTGTGGCTGCTGCGTGTGGAGCAGGCGCGCTACGCCCCCGTGCCCGCCACGGCCCTGGCCCAGCTGCAGCGCGAGCGGCGCCGCCTGCGCTGGCCCCGCGCAGTGCGCGGTGCATGAGGCAGTTCAGGGCCGCTGCATCCGGCAGCTGCTGGGCAGCTGCGCCTGGTCGGCCGGAATCTGGCGCACCACCCGAAAACCGTAGCCCGAGCCTTCCACGTCGAACGGCACGCCTGGCGCACCCACCCTGTCCATGACACCCACCACCAGCTGCTGCTGGAACTGGTGGTCTTCGGCGCGCATGCGCCCGCGCTGGCCGTGCAGCGACACGTCCGCCGTCTCCAGCGCCCGCGCCACGGCCACGGCATCGGTGCCGCCCGCACGCTCCAGTGCCTGCGCCAGCGCCTCGACCATGAGCTGCATGCGCATGTGCACATAGTCGTCCTGCGGGCGCGGAAAGCGCTCGCGAAAGGACCGGTAGAAGGCCTCGCTGCCGGCCGTGGGCAGGTTGGGCAGCCAGTCGGCCACGGCCACCACGCGGTCCACGCCGGCGTCGCCCAGGGCCGCTGGCGCCCCCAGGGCGTTGCCATAGAAGGTGTAGAACATGCCGCTCCAGCCCACCTCGCGCGCGGCCTTGACCAGCAGGGTCAGGTCGTTGCCCCAGTTGCCGGTGATGACCGCCTGCGCGCCGCTGGCCTTGATCTTCACGGCGTAGGGCGCGAAGTCCTTGACGCGGCCCACGGGGTGCAGCTCCTCGCCGACGATGGCCACGTCCGGGCGCTGGCGCGCCAGCTGGTGCCGCGCCTCGCGCAGCACCGCCTGGCCGAAGCTGTAGTCCTGGCCGATCAGGTAGACCTGCGACAGCTGCTTGTCGCCGCGCAGCACCTCCATCAGCGCCGCCATGCGCATGTCGGCGTGCGCGTCGAAGCGAAAGTGCCAGAAGCTGCACTTCTCGTTGGTCAGGATGGGGTCGACGGCGGAATAATTCAGGAACAGCACGCGCCGCTCGGGCTCGCGCTGGTTGTGCTTGTTGATGGCTTCGATCAGCACCGCCGCGGTGGCCGAGGAGTTGCCCTGCAGGATGACGCGCGCCCCATCGTCGATGGCCGTGCGCAGCGCCGACAGCGCCTCCTCGTTCTGCCCCTTGCTGTCGTAGCGCAGCAGCTGCAGGGGCCGGCTGCCGCCGGCAGCGGCCGGCAGGCGCACGCCGCCGCGGCCGTTCACCCGCTCGATGGCCCAGGCGACATTGCGAAACACCGCCTCGCCCGTATTGGCGAAACTGCCGGACAGGCTCTCGACCAGCGCCACCTTGATGGGCGCGCCAGGGGTCGCTGCGGAGGGCTGGGCCAGCACGCCCCAGGAGGCGCTGGCTGTGCAGAAGGACAGGGCCGCAAGGGCGGCTCGACGGGAAAACAGGGTCATTCGTGGTCAAGCAGAACAGGTCGAAACGGGGTGCAGCCCAAGCGGGGCGCCGCAACGGGACTGATTCTGCGAGGCTGCGCGAACGCTGTGGCTGTCCAGCCTGAAAATAATCGGATCAAAAGAAAAGCCGGCAAAAGCCGGCAAAAGATTGTAACTTTACCTACGAATGACGGCAAAAGACACCTGATCGAGACATTTTCACTGCACCAGGAAGTCGCCCGCCCAACATCTTTCATCCTTCAGCCAAAAGACGTCATTTCTCCGTAAATGACCCAGGAAGCAAAGAAATTTTGCAGGCTGTTCATGCATGCGGTCGGGATTGGCTCAGGACGGGTCCTCGCCGTCCTGCCGGGCATCGTTGTGCAGCGGGGACTCCTGTCCGGGCACGTCGTGCTGCGCATCCGTCGGCAGGGTTGCGTCGGGCGATGCTCCGGGTGCCGGCAGAGGCGCCAGCGCAGCGGCCGGCAGGCTCGTCGGCGCCGCGACGGGCTGGGACTGGGCCGGCGGGATCAGGAGCGGCAGTGACTCGTCCTGCGCGCCCGCCGGCAGCAGCGGCACGTAGCGCTCGAACAGCTGGAAGAAGCGGTCGTAGAACTGGCTGTCGCGCAGCGTCTCGCTGCCCACCTTGACCAGCGTGTCGTCGGTGGCGCTGACCGGCAGCGACACCGATCCAATGCCGCCCACCCCCAGCGAGGCCGAGTTGTTGACCTTCTTGATGACGTAGCGGTCCTGCAGGGCGCTGGCGAAGACGGAGGTGTTCTGGCCCTGGGCCCCTTCCGGCGCGCAGACGATGCGCAGTTCGATGGCGTAGTGCGTGTCGGTCTGGGGCTGGTAGTACTTGCGCCCGGCCACCAGGTCGGCGCTGGCCGTGTGCACCAGGTAACCCTGGCTCAGCAGCGCGCGCCGCGCGGCCTCGCAGGTGCGCTCCTGCGGCGCACCGACGTGGCGCATGAAGGTGCCGGAGCTGTCGAAATCGTTGGGCTTGAACGGAACGACGCCCCGCTCCAGCGCCGGGACGGAGTCGGGAATGGCGGAGCAGGCGGCAAGCGCCAGGGCAAGGGTGGCGGCGATCGCGGTGCGCAGGCGGAACGGACGAGGATTCATGGGTGGGGCGTGGTGAAGCGGTGAAGAGGGTCCGCCCTGGGGTTGCGCGGCCTGCCGGACGGGCTCTTGAAAACGCATCCGCCATGCACATTTGGAGACCATCGGGCCGGCGACGCACATGCCGACCTCAACTGTCATTCAAGGCAAGGAACCTGAACCATGATTTTCGCACCCGTCATCCGCCGCGCCGCCGTTGCCACTCCGCATGCCGCCGATCTGGCCCTGCAGCGCTTTTTGCAGTCCACCGTGTCCGCCCAGGCCGGCGTGCGGCTGGAGCAGGACGACAAGACCATCACCCTGAACCTGGACGTGCCTGGCCTGGCGCGCGAGCAGCTGGCCATCACCATCGAGGGCGCCCGCGTGAGCGTGGCCAGCATCGAGGGCGCGCCGCGCCGCGTCAGGCGCTCCTGGGAGTTTGCCCAGGAAATCGATGCTGCCGCCAGCTCGGCCAGGCTCGAACACGGCGTGCTGAGCCTGAGCCTGGCCAAGGTGCTGCCCGAAAGCCGCGCCGTGACCCTGGCCATCCAGTAAGCAGGTGCCAGCTGCGCCTTCCGCGGGCGCAGGCGGAAAACCAGGGGCTGCCACACGGCAGCCCTTTTTGCTTCTTTTTAAATAGCGAACAACCGTTGACCCATAACGGCTCAAGCCCCAAAACCCTCAGCTCAAAATGATGGGGCCGATGGCCGGAGCGGGTGGCGCCAGGGCCGCCGCGCCCCGCTCCAGCGCCCGCGCGCGGTACTCGCTCGGGCTGCAGCCCGCGTGGGCGCGAAAGGCCCGGCTGAAGTGCGTGCTGCTGGAAAAGCCCCAGGCCAGGGCGATGTCGGTGACCGGGCGCTGTGCCTGGGTGGCATCCGCCAGCGCCCGGGCGCAGCCCTGCAGGCGCCGCCGCTGAATGATGACCGCCAGCGTCTCCTCGTCCTCGGACATGGCGTTGTACAGGTGGCGCCGGCTGCAGTTGAGGGCGCGCGCCACGCGCTCGACGTTCAGACCCGGGTCGGCCAGGTGCCGGTCGATGTAGTGCAGGATGCGGTCGCGCAGCGCCTCGCGCTGGGTCAGCTGGGTGGGCTGGCCGGCGCGTTCGAGCAGCGCCAGCTGCACCAGCTGCGTGATCACGTCGGCCAGCCCGTCGCCGGCGCGCGGCGACAGGCCGGGCAGCTCGTCGAACGCAGAGCGCATGGCGTCCCAGGCCAGGCGCGAGACGCCCGAGCGGCCCGAGAAGCGCTGCACCATCAGCTCGTCGAGCGCCAGGCGCCGCTCGGGCAGCAGATCCTTGGGGATCATCAGCACCAGCTGGCTCACCGACCCGGGGTTGGTGACGGCGTAGGAGCGCGTGGTGTCATAGATGCTCCACTCGCCTGGCGACAGCCAGACCTGGCGGCCGTCCTGCTCGAAGCAGGCACGCCCCTCCATCTGTGCGACCACCTTCAGGTAGGCACGGTCGCTGTTGCGGATGCTGCCGGGCGTGCGCACCACGCGGTGCCGGCTCACGTGCAGGTGGCACAGGTTGACGTAGCCGGCCTGCCCCGAGACGATGCGCCCGCTGAAGGCCTCGTCGCCGAAGGCGTCGGACTCCAGCCCGCCAATGAGGCGCCAGACGGCGTCGCCCCACAGGCGCAGCCGCTCACCCGGCGCAACGGCGTCGGTGCTCAGCTCGATCAGGGGATGGGTCATGCGTCTCTCCAGCGTCGGTGGCGCGGATGCGCGCGGTTGCGGCGCCGCCCACCAGGGGCGTTTTGCATTTTGACATCCTCCTTCGACCGGGGCCCAGGCATGGCCGTGGTGGTCGGGCATCCCGCTTGCTCATGCTGCTGGTGGTCCGGCTCGTGAACTCATCCAGGGGCTGGTACGAGGCATGAGAACTCCGGGGCCCCCTCATCCCCGCCGCCGTGGAGCCTGCCCGAAAGACGGGCCGGCTCGCATGTTCATTCACTGAAAATTGCGGGGAATGCTGTCCGACCACGTTCGCTCGCGCACCAGCGTGCCATTGCGCAGCAGCCTCTTGGTGAAGGTGACATGGAACATGGTGGCGTCCGATTCGATGCGCGATTGCGTGGCCAAGTCGATCTCACGCCCCGCAATCGTGAACACATTGCGGCGCTCGCCCTCGAAGCGCGCATGCGCCGGATCGGCATCCCTCACCTGCCAGCGGTAGGACTCTTTTGACTGGTAGTGGTTGTTGTCGATCTTCCAGGCGCTTTCACCCTGGGTGGTAACAGTGGATGTCCCCGTGGCCTCGTCGCGCACGCTGGTGGTCTGCGGCCCGCGGGTGTAGAGCTCGCGGCCAAAAGGCGCCTGTTCGCTCTTTTCGGGTGGCGGCAGACTGCAGGCCAGCGCGGCACTGCCCGCGGGCGGCACCACGGGCAGCTTCAGCCAGGTCTGGCTGCCCGTGAGCAACTGGGTGCTGCCCGCCGTGGGGCTGGGCCAGGCCATGGGAAACTGCGCGTTGGACACAGCCAGCCGTATGCGGTGGCCGGGCTCGAAGCGCCAGGTGGTGAAGTGGATGTTCGCCGCCAGCTCGACCGCCTCGCCGGGCACCAACGGCTGCGGGCTCAGCCTTGAAAATCGCTGGGCCGGGTTGATGAGTGCGCCGCTGATGAGCGTGACCTCGCCACTGGGCGCCACGTCCTCCAGCCGCACCGTCCACTGATACATGGGCGCATCCGCCACCACGCGCAGCTGCACCTGGGGCTGGCCCATGATCTCCACCGCCTGCGTGAGCGGCGGCGTGTCATACACCAGGCTATGGGCATCGTCTGCTGCCATGTCCCCGGTCTGCTCGCCCCACCAGTTGCCGCCCGCCATGCCGGTACCTGCGCGATAGACCAGACTGTCGGCGCCGGCCGCCCCGATGGACCTGTCCGTCAGGCCATGGCCCGCCTGTGCAAAGAGTTGCAGCGTGCTGCTGCCCGGCACCGGCCAGTCCTTCTCACAGCGCCACTGGCCGGGCACGGTGTCCCTGTCGGTCGCAGGCGGCTGCCAGGTGCGCATGAAGGCCGTCCAGCGCGGCTCATCGAGCACCCCGTTGTTCTTGTCCTTGAGCCAGTAATCCCACCAGCGCAGCGCCTTTTCGCGCCACTCGTAATTGGGGCCAGGGCTGCCGTATTCCGGCCAGGCGTGGTTCCAGGGGCCGATCTCGGCAATCACCGGTGCCCTGGCATTGCGCTTGACGTCCAGCACGAAGTCCCGGTAGCCGTCGAGCAGCCCGCCGATCAGGTAGGCGGGCACCTCCAGCGGCCCCTGCAGGCCCACCGACTCCTGGCGCCAGAAACTCCCGTCCTGCTGCTGGCGCATCCAGGTGAAGAGCCAGGGTTCGCGGTCGAAGCGGTTGCGAAAATACGCATCGTCCAGCGCATAGTCCGGGCTTTGCGGCATCGAGTTGTCGGTATCGATCTGGTGCGCGTAGTAGTCCAGGTGCAGTACACCGTCGATGTAGTGCACGTCGTTGTAGAACAGATCGGTGGAGCCGTGCGCCGCAATGATGGCCTTGAGCGCAGGCGGCTTTCTTTGCGCCGTCATCAGGGAATTGAAGGCGCTCCAGGAAACCCCGTACATGCCCACCTTGCCATTGGCCCAGGGCTTGGCGGCCAGCTGCCCCACCAGCTCGACCGCGTCGGCGATCTCGGCCTGCGAATACTCGCTCACCGGAATCGGGCCCTCGCTCGCTCCCGTGCCGCGCACGTCCACCCGGGCCAGGACGTAGCCGCGCCTGGCAAACCAGGCCCCGTATTCATAGTCGCCCAGCGCGAAGAAGTCGTCCTTGCGGTAGGGCACCATCTCCATGATGACCGGGAAGGTCTCGCCGGCCGCCCGGGCCGTGGGACGGTAGTAGGTCACCCCCAGGCGCACCCCATCGCGCATGGTGAGCATGTCCCGCTCCAGGGCGAAGGCGTAGGGCGCTGGGTCGTCTGGCGTGCCGCCCGAGCACCCCAGCAGGCTGGCCACGAACACCAGCGCGACCCACCACCGTGGGCGACGGGACAGGACTTGCCTGAAGAACATGCGTTTCTCCCTGGAAATGGTGGACTGCACCGCGGGCACCCCGGACGGGCTCCGGGCAGGCGCGCCTGCCGCGCGCCGCCAGCGTAGCAGAGCCCCGGGCGCGCGCGCGGCCCAAGGCGCGGCCGTGCACCCTCCTGTCCCCGGGTGTGCGGGTAAACCCCCTCAAGCGTGCACGGTGCGGCAAGCGTTTTGTGCACAGCCAGCACAGCAGTTCGCGGCCCTCCTTCCTACGATGGCGCATCGCCCCCCAGGCTGCCATGACGACAACGAAGGAGACCAGCATGACGACAACGCCATCCAGCAAGCGCCTGTGGCTGCAGCGCGCAGCCGCCACCGTGGGCACGCTCGCCTTTGCCCCCCGCCTGATGGCCCAGCAGAAGGCGGCGCCCGTGCGCGTGGGCTACGCCATCTCGCGCACCGGCCCGTGGGCTGCGGGCGCCCAGGTCAGCCAGGAGCCCAACTACCTGCTGTGGGCCGAGCAGGTGAACGCCGCCGGCGGTCTGAACGTGAAGGGCACGCGCCGCCCCATCGAGCTGATCGGCTACGACGACCGCAGCGAGACCGAAACCTGCGTGCGCACCTACCAAAAGCTCATGGGCAGCGACAAGGTGGATCTGATCCTGCCGCCCTGGGGTTCGGGCGCCAACTTCGCCATCGCGCCGTTGGCCAACCGCTTCGGCTACCCGCTGCTGTCGCCCACGGCGCTATCTCGCAAGCTGATCGACATGCAGCTGCCCTACTTCTTCTCGCTGCTGCAGCAGCCCGACAAGATGATGGGCGCGCTGGTGGACCTGCTGGTGGCGCAGCGTGTCAAGACTGTCGCCATCGTCTACATGGACGACCTGTTCGGCCTGGAGAATTTCGCCGCGCTCAACAGCTCCCTGAAAAAGACCGACATCCAGGTGGTCGAGCGCAAGAGCTACCCGCTGGGCGTCAAGGACCTGGCGCCGGTGCTGCGCGGCATCAAGGACCAGAACCCCGACGCCTTCATCGGCATCACCTACCCGCCGGATACCATCCTCGCCAGCCGCCAGGCGCGCGAGGTGGGCTTCAACCCGCGCTACTTCTACGCCTCGGTGGGCACGGCCTTCCAGCTCTACAAGAACGTGATGGCCGGCAACACCGAGGGCGTGCTGGGCATGGGCTCGTGGAACGGCAAGACCAGCCCCGAGGCGCAGGCGTATTTCGACGCCCACACCAGGAAGTTCGGCAAGGAGCCCGACCGCTGGGCCAGCGGCCACGCCTGGGCCGGCCTGCAGATCCTGCAGCAGGCGGTCGAGGCGGTGGGGCTGGACCGCAAGGCGCTGCGCGACCACGTGGCCCGGACCGAGTTCCCGACCATCCTCGGCCCGATCCGCTTTGCCGGCAGCGAGAACGCCTCCATCCCCGGCACCGTGGGCCAGTGGCAGGGCAGCGAGTTCGAGGTGGTGTGGCCGCCCGCGCGCGCCACGGCGCAGCTCATGGCACCCAAGCCGGCATGGAAGTGAACGACGCATGAGCTGGATTTCCTGGGCCGAGCTGCTGGCCGGCGGCCTCATCACGGGCGGCATCTACGCGCTCGTGGCGATCGGCCTGAACCTGCAGTACGGCCTGATGCGCATCATGAACATCTCGCACGGCGAGTTCCTGATGCTGGGCGCCTTCCTGACCTGGTGGGCGCACGTGCAGTGGGGCCTCTCGCCCCTGCTGCTGGTGCCGGTGGCCTTCGTGCTGCTGATGGGGCTGGGCATGCTGGTGCACGTGCTGTGCTTTCGGCGCCTGGCCGCGCGCGCGCCCAACGTGGACGTGTTCGAGGCGCGCAGCCTGATGGTGGGCTTCGGCCTGATGTTCCTGGTGCAGAACGCCGCCCTGCTGGCCTGGGGCGGCGACCTGCGCGGCTATGAATACCTGGCCGACCCGGTGCAGGTGGCCGGCATGCGCTTCACCGGCAACAAGCTGGTGCTGTTTGCCGTGGCGCTGGCGCTGTCGCTGGCCCTGATCGCGCTGCTGCGCTGGACGCTCTTGGGCAAGGCGGTGCGCGCGCTGATGCAGTCGCCCACCGGGGCGCAGCTGGTGGGCATCAACACCGCCCGGCTGCACCCGCTGATGTTCGGCATCGGCCTGGGCCTGTCGGGCGTGGCCGGGGCGCTCCTGTCCATGACCTACGAGATCTCGCCTTCCATGGGCGAGCCCTACACCATCACCGCGCTCATCGTCATCACGCTCGGCGGCTTCGGCAGCATTGCCGGCAGCCTCGCCGGCGGCCTGCTTTTGGGCGTGGTCGAGGCGCTGGGCATGCATTTTGGCAGCCCGTCCCTGAAGATGCTGCTGAGCTATGCGGTGTTCATCGGCGTGCTGATCTGGCGGCCCAACGGTCTGTTTTCGAAGAAGCGATGACGATGAATCCCCTGTTTGCCAAACCCTGGCTGCTGCTCGCGGCAGGCGTCGTGCTGGCCGCCCCCCTGCCCTGGCTGGCCTCGGACTTCGCCACCTCGGTGGCGCTCAGCTGCCTGATGTACATCGCCCTGGCGACCAGCTGGGCCATGTTCTGCGGCGCCACACGCTACCTGTCGCTGGCCACCTCGGCCTTTTTCGGAGTCGGCGCCTACACCTGCGCGGTGCTGCTGGAGGTGCTGCCCTGGCCGCTGGTCATCGCTTGCGGCGCGGCCATCGCGGCGCTGGTGGCGGCCGTCATGGGCGCGGCCGTGCTGCACCTGCGCGGCACCTACTTCGCCGTGCTCACCTTCGGCATGACCGAGCTGATCCGCCACGCCGTGACCTATGTGGAAAAGCAGGCCTCGGGCACGGTGGGCCGTGTGCTGGCCGTGGTGCCGAGCAACGAGACGGTGTACCTCACGGTGCTGCTGATCGCTGCGGCCGCCATCGCCACCGCGATTGCCGTGCAGCGCAGCCGCTTCGGCCTGGCCCTGGCGGGCATCGGCGCCGACGAGCAGCGCGCGCAGACCTTGGGCGTGGACACGCGCCGCACCAAGATCCTCGGCTTTGCGCTCACGGCCGCCTTCGCCGGGGCGGTGGGCGCGGCCATGGCCGTGCGCTGGACCTACATCGAGCCGCCGGCCGTCTTCAGCCCCTTCATCGGCTTCCAGACCGTGCTGATCGCGCTGATCGGCGGCGCCACCAGCCTGGCCGGGCCGGTGCTGGCGGCGGTGGTCTTCAGCATCCTGGCCGAGACGCTGCGCCTGCAGCTGCCCTATGGCTACATGATGGTGCTGGGCGGCCTTTTGATCCTGTGCGTGCTCTACCTGCCCGACGGCCTGGCGACACTGTGGCGCAGGAAGAAGGAGGTGTCCCATGGCTGAGCAGGCTCTGCTGCTGCAGGCGCGCGGCCTGACCGTGCGCTTTGGCGGCCTGACCGCGGTGGACGCGGTGGACGCGGACTTTCGCGCCGGCGAACTGGTGGGCATCATCGGCCCCAACGGCGCGGGCAAGACCACCTTCTTCAACGCCATCTCGGGCGTGCAGCCGCCGACCTCCGGCCAGCTGCTGGCCGGCGGCAGCGAACTGACCGGCCAGGCGCCGCACCGCTACGCCGCCCACGGCATTGCCCGCACCTTCCAGACGCCGCGCGTCTTCGGCAGCATGCGGGTGCGCGACAACGTGCGCTTTGGCATGCAGTTTGCCGGGCGCCACCGCAGCAGCCCGCCGGGCCTGCAAAGCGAGGACGACATCCTCACGCTGCTGGGCCTGGCGCACCTGGCCGAGCACCCGGCCGAGGACATCACGCCCGCCCAGCAGCGGCTGCTGGAGATCGGCATGGCCCTGGGCACGCGCCCACGACTGTTGCTGCTCGACGAGGTTGCCGCCGGCCTGACCGAAGCGGAGGTGGAGGCCATGGCCCAGCGCATCCGCCGCCTGCGCGACGACTGGGGCCTGGCCGTGGTGTGGATCGAGCACGCGGTGGCCACGCTGCTGCGCTACGTCGAGCGCGTGCTGGTGCTGCACCAGGGCCGCAAAATCGCCGACGCCACGCCCGAGGCCGTGGTGCGCGACGCCGCCGTGGTCGAGGCCTACCTGGGCGACACGCTGCAGGAAGGAGCGCAGCCATGACAACGACCGCTGCCACCGGAGCGTCCCTGGCCGTGCGCGGCCTGGGCGCGGGTTACAACGGCCTGGAAGTGCTCCGGGACATCACGCTCGACGCCCAGCCGGGCATCACCGTCATCCTGGGCCCCAACGGCGCCGGCAAGACCACTTTGCTCAAGGCGCTGGCGGGGCTGCTGCCGCGCCGCGGCTCGGTGCAGCTCGATGGCCGCGACGTGCCGGCCGGCAACGCCACCGCCTGCGTGCGCTCGGGCATGGCCCTGGTGGCCGAGGGCCGCCAGCTGTTTGCGCAGATGAGCGTCGCGGAGAACCTCGAACTCGGCGGCTGGCTGGCCACGCCGGCCGAGCGCGCGGAGCGCCTGGCGCAGGCATTTGCCGACTTTCCGCGCCTGCACGAGCGTGCCCAGCAGCTGGCCGGCACCATGAGCGGTGGCGAGCAACAAATGGTGGCCGTGGCCCGCGCCATGATGAGCCACCCGCGCCTCCTGATGCTCGACGAGCCTTCGCTGGGCCTGGCCCCCCGCATGGTCGATGAGCTGCTGGCCATCGCCCAGCGCATCGCGGCCCAGGGCGTGACGGTGCTGATGGTCGAGCAGAACGTACGCAAGGCGCTGCAGATCGCGCAGCGCGGCTATGTGCTCGAACGCGGCCGCATCGTGGCGGCCGACGACGCGCAGGCCCTGCTGCGCTCGGACGCGGTGCGCCGCGCCTATCTCGGCGTGGCCTGAACGCCCGCCCTTCCCCCTTTTCCCCCTTTCCCACCCGACCCGACACAGGAGTTCTTCGATGAGCGCGATTTCCATGCTGATCCACGGCGAGCGCCGCGCCGCCGGCAATGGCGCCACCTTCGAGCGGCGCAACCCGCTCGACGGCAGCGTGGCCACCGTGGCGCCCGCGGCCACGACGGCCGATGCCGTCGCCGCGGTCCAGGCCGCGGCCGACGCCTTTCCCGCCTGGGCGGCGCTCGGCCCGAACGCCCGCCGCGCGCTGCTGCAAAAGGCCGCAGCCGCCCTGCTGGCGCGCGAGGGCGATTTCGTGCGCGCCATGGCCGCCGAGACCGGCGCCTCGGCCCTGTGGGCCGGCTTCAACGTCCAGCTGGCCGCCGGCCTGTTGCAGGAGGCCGCGGCGCTGACCACACAGATCGCCGGCGAGGTCATCCCGTCCGACGTGCCCGGCAGCCTGGCCATGGGCGTGCGCCAGCCCGCCGGCGTGGTGCTGGGCATCGCGCCATGGAACGCCCCGGTCATCCTGGGCACGCGCGCCGTGGCCACGCCGCTGGCCTGCGGCAACACGGTGGTGCTCAAGGGCTCGGAGCTGTGCCCGTCCACGCACGGCCTGATCATCGACGCGCTGCAAGAGGCCGGCCTGCCGCCGGGCGCGGTCAACTTCATCACCAACGCGCCCGAAAACGCGGCCGCCGTGGTCGAGGCCATGGTGGCGCACCCGGCGGTGCGGCGCGTGAACTTCACCGGCTCCACGCGCGTGGGCCGCCTGCTGGCGCAGACCTGCGCCAGGTACCTGAAGCCCGCGGTGCTGGAGCTCGGCGGCAAGGCACCCTTCGTGGTGCTGGACGACGCCGACCTGGGCGCCGCCGTGGATGCGGCCGTGTTCGGCGCCTTCGCCAACTCGGGCCAGATCTGCATGTCCACCGAGCGCATCATCGTGGACGCGAGCGTGGCCGACGAGTTCGCCGCCCGCCTGGCCGCCCGCGCGCAGGCCCTGCCCCTGGGCGACCCGCGCCAGGGCCCGGTGGTGCTGGGCTCGGTGGTGGACATGACCACCGTGCAGCGCTGCAACGCGCTGATCGACGACGCCCTGGCCAAGGGCGCGCAGCTGCTGTGCGGGGGCCGGGCCGACAGCACGCTGATGCCCGCCACCGTGCTGGACCACGTCACGCGCGACATGCAGATCTACCACGAGGAGTCGTTCGCGCCGGTCAAGGCCATCGTGCGCGTGCAGGGGGTGCAGGAGGCGATCGCCTGCGCCAACGACAATGAGTTCGGCCTGTCCTCGGCCATCTTCGGCCGCGACGTGGCCCGTGCCTGGCAGGTGGCCGCGCGCATCGAGGCCGGCATCTGCCACATCAACGGCCCCACGGTGCACGACGAGGCGCAGATGCCGTTCGGCGGCGTCAAGCAGTCGGGCTATGGGCGCTTCGGCGGCATGGACGGGGTACGGGAATTCACCGAGCTGCGCTGGATCACGGTGCAGACCACGCCGCGGCACTACCCATTCTGAGGACTCTCGAAAGCATAGCTGCAGGCCCTTGTGCACCAAGGGGTTGCAGCTGTTTTCATGGAAATTTCACAAGGCCGCTGGCCGGGCGGCATGGGGCGTCAGGCGTCAGGCGTCAGCCGCCAGGCGTGACCCCAGCCGCGCCCACTTCTTCCAGCGGCCAGCGCGGCTTGACGTCGAAGGCGTAGTCGCGCCGCGGCTGCTCAAGGCCCGCCTGCAGCCGCATGGCAGCGGCCATGGCGATCATGGCGCCGTTGTCGGTGCACAGGTGCAGCTCGGGGTAGTGCACGCGCACGCCGCGCTCGGCGCAGGCCGCGTCGAGCTGCGCGCGCAGGCGCCGGTTGGCACCCACGCCGCCGGCCACCACCACGCGCGTGAGGCCGGTGGCGGCCAGCGCGGCCAGCGTCTTCCTGACCAGCACATCGACGATGGCCGCCTGCGTGCTGGCCGCAAGGTCTGCGCTGCGCCCGGGCAGGTCGTCGCCGAGCTTGCGCGCCTGCGTGAGCACGGCCGTCTTCAGGCCGGCGAAGGAAAAATCCAGGTCGCCGCTGTGCAGCAGCGGGCGCGGCAGCTTGAAGGCGGCCGGCTCACCCTGCTCGGCCAGGCGCGACAGCGCTGGCCCGCCCGGGTAGCCCAGGCCGAGCAGCTTGGCCGATTTGTCGAAGGCCTCGCCGGCCGCGTCGTCGATGGTCTCGCCCAGCAGCTCATAGCGGCCTACGCCATCGACCCGCATCAGCTGCGTGTGCCCGCCCGAGACCAGCAGGGCGACGAAGGGAAACTCGGGCGGGTCGGCGCTCAGGAAGGGCGACAGCAGATGGCCCTCCAGGTGGTGCACCCCGATCACGGGCCGGTCCAGCGCGGCGGCGAGCGCGCACGCCACGCCGGCGCCCACCAGCAGCGCGCCGGCCAGGCCTGGCCCGCGCGTGTAGGCCACCACGTCCACCTCGGCCAGTGCCACGCCGGCCTGGGCCAGCACCGCCTCGGTCAGCGGCAGCACGCGGCGGATGTGGTCGCGGCTGGCAAGCTCGGGTACCACGCCGCCATAGGCTTGGTGCATCTCGATCTGGCTGTGCAGCGCGTGCGCCAGCAGCTGCGGCAGGGCAGCACCCCCGCCCGCGCGCACCAGCGCCACGCCCGTTTCGTCGCAGGAGGACTCAAAGCCCAGGATCAGCTCGCTCATGCGGCCGAAGTGTAGTGGCGCCCCGGCGCCCTGGACGGCGGGGGGGCATGGCCGGGCGCGACTGGCCGGACGTGGCTCAATGCCCGCCGGTGATGTACTGCTCCATCTGCTCGATCAGGAACTGCTGGTGCGAGATCACGTTCTTGACCAGGTCGCCGATGGAGACCAGCCCGACCACGCGGTCGTCCTCCACCACGGGCAGGTGGCGCAGGCGGTTTCGGGTCATCAGCGCCATGCATTCCTCGCTGCTCTGCGAAGGGTGCACGAAGCGCACGGCGTGCGTCATGATCTCGCTGACCGGCGTGTCGCCCGAGGAGCGGCCTTGCAGCACCACTTTGCGCGCGTAATCGCGCTCGGTGAAGATGCCGGCGATCTCGTCGCCCTCCATCACCAGCAGCGCGCCTATGCCCTTGTCGGCCATGCGCTGCAGCGCGGTGAGCACGCTGTCCGTGGGCGAGACGCTGTATACCTGGTTGTCGGGCTTGGTCCTTAGGATTTCTGCAACGTTGGTCATGGGGCCTCCCGGGCAAAGTGGACGGATGGGTCTGTGCCCTAGTGTTTGCACAACACGGCGGCCGGCGCAACCCGGCCCAACCCGGGGCGCCTGCGGCCTGTGTAAAGAATCATGAAGCCCACTACCATGCGCCTTCGTCGCCGCTGCCTTGTGCGACAGTTTCCCTTTTCCGTATGTGAGCGTCTGCGCCCGGCCGGGCCCGTGCCCGTGCGCGCAGCCGCGCTGCTGCCCCCTCTCTGCCTTCGATCGTGTTCCATGAGCATTGCCGTGTTTGATGAAGCCCGCCGCCTGCAACCAATGCGCCGCGCCGCGCGCCTGGGCTTGGCCACGGCAGCCCTGGCGCTGGCGCTGGCCGGCTGCAAGGGCGAGGGCAGCAGCAAGGCGGATGGCGGCCAAGCGCCCGCCGCGCCGCCCGAGGTGGGCGTCGCCACGCTGGCGCCCGAGCGCCAGGTCGTCACCACCGAGCTGCCCGGGCGCACCAGCGCCTCGCTCATGGCCGAGATCCGGCCACAGGTCGGCGGCATCGTGCAAAAACGCCTGTTCACCGAGGGCGCCGCGGTGCGCGCCGGCCAGGTGCTCTACCAGATCGACCCGGCCAGCTTCGAGGTGGCGCTGGCCTCGGCCCAGGCGCAGCAGTCCAAGGCACGCGCGGCGCTGGCCACGGCCGAGTCCAACGCCCGGCGCAACGCCGAGCTGCTCAAGATCGACGCCATCAGCCGCCAGCTGCACGACGACAGCCAGGCCGCCGCCCAGCTGGCCCGCTCGGACGTGGAGGTGGCCGCCGCCGCCGTGCGCGCCGCGCGCATCAACCTGGGCTACACCCAGGTCAAGTCGCCCATTGCCGGGCGCACCAGCACCTCCACCGTCACGCCGGGCGCGCTGGTGACGGCCAACCAGGCCGCGGCGCTGACCACGGTCACGCAGATCGACCCGCTCTACGTGGACATCACCCAGTCCAGCACCGAGCTGCTGCGCCTGAAAAACGAGCTGGCCAGCGGTCGCATCCGCCGCGACGGCAGCGGCGAGGCCACGCGCGTGGCCATCGTGCTCGACGACGGCAGCACCTACGCCCACGCGGCGCGCCTGCAGTTCAGCGGCGTGCAGGTCAACCCCGGCACGGGCGCCATCACGCTGCGCGCGGTGCTGCCCAATCCGGACGGCGTGCTGATGCCCGGCATGTATGTGCGCGCGGTGCTGCAGGCCGGCGTGAACGAGGCGGCGCTGCTGGCGCCGCAGCAGTCCGTCACGCGCGACCCCGCGGGCAACGCCAGCGTGCTCGTGGTCACGCCCGAGGACAAGGTCGAGCGCCGCCGCATCGTGACCGGCGCGGCCGTGGCCGACCGCTGGGAGGTGCTGTCGGGCCTGGCCGCGGGCGAGCGCGTGCTGGTCGACGGCAGCCAGCGCGTGCGCCCGGGCGACAGCGTGCGCCCCGTGCCCTGGGCCCCGCGCGCCAGCGGCGACAAGGGCCAGGGGCCGGGCGCCCCCACCCCGCCGTCTGCCACCCCTGCCGCTGCGCGCTGACCGGCCATGGCGCAGTTCTTCATCAATCGCCCGGTCTTTGCCTGGGTGCTGGCCATCGTCGTCATGCTGGCCGGCGCGCTGTCCATCTTCACGCTGCCGCTGGAGATGTACCCCGACATCGCTCCGCCGCGCGTGACCATCAACACCACCTACACCGGCGCCTCGGCCGAGACGGTGGAAAACTCCGTCACCCAGGTCATCGAGCAGCAGCTCAAGGGCCTGGACAACCTGCTGTACATGCAGTCCACCAGCGACTCGGCCGGCCGCTCGCGCACCACGCTCACCTTCGCTCCCGGCGCCGACATCGACGTGGCCCAGGTGCAGGTGCAGAACAAGCTGCAGGGCGCGCTCAACCGCCTGCCCGAGGCCGTGAAAAGCCGGGGCGTGTTCGTCAACAAGGGCGGGCAGGACTACCTCGTCACCTACGTCTTCACTTCGCCCGACCCGCATGTGTCGCAGGTGACGATCGGCGACTACCTGACCAGCAACGTGGTGGACGTGATCGCCCGGGTGGATGGCGTGGGCGACGTGACGGTGTTCGGCACCAGCTACGCCATGCGCATCTGGATGGACCCGCAGCTGCTGGAGAAATACGCGCTCATGCCGTCGGACCTGGTGGCGGCGCTCAATGCGCAGAACGTGCAGGTCTCGGCCGGTCAGCTCGGGGCGCTGCCGGCCGTGCCGGGCCAGATGCTCAACGCCACGGTCACGGCGCGCTCCAAGCTGCAAACCGTGCAGGAGTTCCAGGACATCGTGCTCAAGGCGCAGAGCGACGGCTCGGTGGTCACCATGGCCGACGTGGCGCGCGTGGCGCTGGAGGCGGACAACCTCACCGTGCGCTCCATCCTGAACGGCCAGCCCGGCGCCGGCCTGGGGATCGTGCTGGCCGACGGCGCCAACGCCATGGCCGTGGCCGACGCGGTGGCGGCAAAGATTGCCGAGCTGGCGCCCTACTTCCCGGACGGCATCACCGGCTTCGTCAGCTCCGACACCACGCCCTTCGTGCGCGCCTCGCTACACGAGGTGGTCAAGACCCTGGCCGAGGCCATGGTGCTGGTCACGCTGGTGATGTTCTTATTCCTGCAGAACTTCCGCGCCACGCTGATCCCGGCCATCGCCGTGCCGGTGGTGCTGCTGGGCACGCTGGGCGTGCTCTCGGCCATGGGCTACTCCATCAACATGCTGACCATGTTCGCCCTGGTGCTGGCCATCGGCCTGCTGGTGGACGACGCCATCGTGGTGGTGGAGAACGTCGAGCGCGTCATGAGCGAGGAGGGCCTGCCGGCCAAGGAAGCCACGCGCAAGTCCATGCGCGAAATCACCCCGGCGCTGGTGGGCATCGGCCTGACGCTGTCGGCGGTGTTCGTGCCCATGGCCTTCTTTGCCGGCTCGGTGGGCGTCATCTACCGGCAGTTCTCGGTGACCATCGTCGCCGCCATGGCGCTGTCGGTGTTCGTCGCGCTCACGCTCACGCCGGCGCTGTGCGCCACGCTGCTCAAGCCCATCGCCCACGACAAGGCCGGGCGCACGCCGCGCGCCGGGCCGCTGGGCTGGCTGGACCGCTTCTTCAACGGCTTCAACCATTATTTCGACGCCGGCGCCACGCGTTATCAGGGTACGGTCGCGCGCCTGCTGCGCCGCACCGGGCGCATGGCCCTCCTGTTCGCGGTGGTGCTGGCGGCCGTGGCCTTGATGTTCCGCGCCCTGCCCACGTCCTTTCTGCCCAACGAGGACCAGGGCTTCGTGCGCGTGAACGTCACCCTGCCTTCCGGAGCGACCGACGCGCGCCTGGCCGAGGTGATGGACCAGGTGCGCCTGTACTTCAAGGACCAGCCCGAGGTCTTCAGCACCAACGCCATCCTGGGTTTCAATGGCAACCAGAGCTCGGGCAGCATGTTCGTGCGCCTGACCACCTGGGCCGAGCGGCCGTTGCCTTCGCAGTCCGCCGAGCACATAGCGCGCGCGGCCAACAAGGCGCTGGCGCGCATCCGCGACGCACGCATCTTCGTCACCCTGCCGCCGCCGGTGCGCGGCCTGGGCTCGAGCGCCGGCATCAACTTCGTGCTCAAAGACCTGAACGGCCTGGGCCACGACGCGCTGATGCAGGCCAAGGACGACCTGATCGCCGCCGCGCGCGACGTGCCGCAGCTCATCAACATGCGCACCACGGGTTTTGACGACACGTCTGAGCTGAAGGTAGTGGTGGACGACCGCAAGGCCGCCGCGCTCGGCCTGTCCACCAGCGACATCAACCAGGTCCTGTCCACTGCCCTGGGCGGCAACTACGTCAACGACTTCATCCACAACGGCCGCGTCAAGCGCGTCTATTTGCAGGGCGATGCACCGTATCGCATGCTGCCGCAGGACATCGGCCAGTGGGCGGTGCGCAACAAGAACGGCGAGATGGTGCGCTTCGCCTCGTTCGCCACCACCACCTGGACCAGCGGCTCGCCCCAGCTCATGCGCTACAACGGCAGTCCGGCGCTGGAGATGGATGCCAACACGGCCCCCGGCGCGAGCTCGGGCGACGCCATGGCCGCCGTCGAGGCCATCATGGCGAAGATGCCGCCGGGCATCGGCTTCGAGTGGACGGGCGCCTCGCTGCAGGAGCGCCAGTCGGGCGCGCAGGCGCCCATGCTGTACGCCGTGTCCATCCTGTTCGTGTTCCTGTGCCTGGCTGCGCTGTACGAGAGCTGGAGCGTGCCGGTCTCGGTCATGTTGGCCGTGCCGCTGGGCGTGATCGGCGCGCTCGTCGCCACCTACACGCGCGGCATGGCCAACGACGTGTACTTCCAGGTGGGGCTGCTCACCACCGTGGGCCTGGCGTCCAAGAACGCCATCCTGATCGTCGAGTTCGCCGTGCAGCTGCAGGAGCGCGGCCTGTCGATCATCGAGGCCACGGTGCAGGCCGTGCGCCTGCGCCTGCGGCCCATCCTGATGACGTCGCTGGCGTTTGGCTTCGGCGTGCTGCCGCTGGCCATCGGCACCGGCGCGGGCGCCGGCGGGCGCCAGGCCATCGGCACGGCCGTGCTGGGCGGCATGGTGTTCTCCACCCTGCTGGGCATCTTCTTCGTGCCCGTGTTCTTCCTGGTCGTGCGCCGCCTGTTCACGCGCGGCGCGGCCCGCGCGGCGGATGACGGCGCCGCCACCCCACACACCGCCGCCTCCTCGCCATGACTCCCGTGCCCTGCCTGCCCACCCCTTGCGCGCCCCGACCGCTGGCGCGCGCCGCCCTGCTGGCCCTGCCCCTGCTGTTGCCGGCCTGCATGTCGCTGGCGCCGCCCTACGAGGCACCGGCGCTGCCCGTGCCGGCCGCGCTGCAGGCCGAGCCCGGCGCCGAGGTGCCGCTGGCGCCCCTGGCCGGCGAGGCCGGGCACGCCGACTTCGTGCAGGACGCGCGCCTGCGCGCCCTGGTGCAGCAGGCGCTGGCCGGCAACCGCGAGCTGCGCGTGGCCGTGCTGGCCGTGGAGCGCGCCCGCGCGCAGTACGGCATCGCCCAGGCCGACCGCCTGCCCAGCGTGGCCGGCACGGGCAGCGCCAGCCGCGCGCGCACGGCCGACGACCTCACGGCCGCCGGGCGCGGCAACACGGCCAGCCAGTACAGCGTGGGCGTGGGCCTGGCCGGCTTCGAGCTCGACTTCTGGGGCCGCGTGCGCAACCTGAACGAGGCGGCGCTGCAGGAGTTCCTGCGCAGCCAGGACAACCAGGCCAGTGCCCGCATCAGCGTGGCCAGCGAAGTCATGCTGGCCTGGCTGGCGCTGGACGCCGACGCGCGCCGCCTGCACCTGGCACGCGCCACGCTGCAGGCGCGCGAGCAGCAGCTGGAGCTGACCCGACGCAGCCACGAGCTGGGCGCCACCTCGGGCCTGACGCTGGCGCAGGTGCAGACCACGGTCGATGCCGCCCGCGCCGAGGCCGGCGCCTTCGAGGCCCAGGTGGCGCGCGGGCGCAACCTGCTGGCGCTGCTCGTGGGCGCGCCGGTGCCGACCAACCTGCTGCCGCCGGGCGTGCAGGCGCTGGCCGGGGCGACGCCAGCTGCCACCCGTTTCAGCCCGGTGCAGGCAGGCCCGGCGCTGCCGCCCCCCGCGCCCGCCACCGCACTGCCCGAGGTGCCCGCCGGCCTGCCCTCGCAGGTGCTGCTGGCACGCCCGGACGTGCGCGCGGCCGAGCATGCCCTGCAGGCCACGCACGCGCAGATCGGCGCGGCACGCGCGGCCTTCTTCCCGACCATCAGCCTGACGGCCTCGGTGGGCACGGCCAGCAACGAGCTGTCGGGCCTGTTCGCCGGCGGCAACGGCACCTGGAGCTTCGCCCCGCAGATCCGCCTGCCTTTGCTGGACACCGGCCGCAACCGCGCCAGCCTGCGCGTGGCCGAGGTGGCGCGCGAGACGGCGCTGGCGCAGTACGAGCGCGCCATCCAGGGCGCCTTTCGCGAGGTCATGGACGCGCTGGCCGACCGCGGCACCCTGGCCGGCCGCCTGGCCGCCCAGCGCTCGCTGCTGGAGGCCACGCGGCGCGCGTTCGAGCTGTCGGAGGCGCGCTTTCGCCTGGGTGCCGACAGCTACCTGGGCGTGCTCGATGCCCAGCGCAGCCTGTACGCCGCCGAGCAGGGCCTGATCGCCCTGCAGCAGGCCGAGCAGGCCAACCGCGTGGCGCTGTACCGCGCCCTGGGCGGGCGCTGGGAGGCGGGTCAGCTCCTCGAACCATAGCTGCCCGTCCAGCACTGGCAACGGTTTCCGCGGTTTTCAATACAAAACCGGGTAGCCGGGCAGGCGCCGCAGAACCATATAACCACGCGTCATCAGCCAACCCCCACAATCTGCGTTTTCGCATAACGGACGTACAGGCGGCGCAGCATGGGCATCAGCCACTACCTCAAGGACATCGGCCGCGGCGCGCGCGGTGCCCAGGCGCTGGATCGCGCGCAGGCGGCCGACCTGTTCGGCCAGCTGCTCGACGGCCAGGCCACCGACCTGGAAGTGGGTGCCTTCTGCCTGGCCATGCGCATCAAGGGCGAGACGGCCGAGGAGATGTGCGGCTTTCTCGACGCCGTGCAGGCGCGCATGGCACTGCTGCCGCCCTCGCCCGGCGTTCTGCCGCTGGTCGTGCTGCCCAGCTATAACGGCGCGCGCCGGCTGCCCGTGCTCACGCCGCTGCTGGCCCTGCTGCTGGCGCGCGAGGGCCTGCCGGTGCTGCTGCACGGCATGCGCACCGAGGAGCGCCGCGTCACCGCGCCCGAAGTGCTGCAGGCCCTGGGCGTACCCGCGCTTGCCTCCGCCACGGCCGTGGCGCCGGGCGCGGTGGCGCACCTGGCCAGCGCCGCGCTGCTGCCCGGCCTGGCGCGCCTGCTGACGGTGCGCGAGGTGATCGGCCTGCGCACACCGGCGCACAGCGTGGCCAAGCTGCTGGCGCCCTGCGCCGGGCCGACGCTGGTGGTCACCAGCCACACCCATGCCGACTACCTGGACCTGACCTGCGCCGTGGCGCAGACGCGCGCCATGCACCTGTTCGTCTCGCGCGGCCTGGAGGGCGAGGTGGCGGCCGACCCGCGCCGCCAGGCACGCCATGACGGCTTCGTGGCCGGCCGGCAGGTGCTGGCAAGCCCCCAGGAGCCAGGCACGGCCGACAGCGTGCCCGGCCTGCCCGCCGCCATAGACGCGGTCAGCACCGGCCATTACACCCGGGCCGTGCTGGCGGGCGACCTGCCCGTGCCCGCGCCGCTGGCCCGCCAGGTGCGTCACATCATGCAGCTGGCCCGCCAGGTCGGCGCCTTGAACCAGGAGAGCCTTCATGCCTGACACCCCTCAGCGCCCCCTGGGCAGCTGCACCCTGGTCGGCGCCGGCCCGGGCGACCCCGAACTGCTCACCCTGAAGGCCGCGCGCGCCATCGCGCGCGCCACGGTGCTGCTGGTCGATGACCTGGTGAGCGAGGACATCGTGGCGCTGGCGCCGGCCAGCGCGCGCATCGTGCACGTGGGCAAGCGCGGGGGCTGCCGCAGCACGCCCCAGGCCTTCATCGAGCGGCTGATGGTGGCCGAGGTGCGCGCGGGCGAGACGGTGGTACGCCTGAAGGGCGGCGACCCCTTCATCTTCGGGCGCGGCGGCGAAGAGGCCGAGGCGCTGCGCGCCGCCGGCATCGAGCCCGTGGTGGTCAACGGCATCACCGCCGGGCTGGCCGGACCCACGGCGCTGGGCGTGCCGCTGACCCACCGCGCGCACGCCCAGGGCGTGGTCTTGCTGACCGGCCATGCCCAGCCCGGCGGCGCCGGGGTGGACTGGCCGCTGCTGGCCGCCACCGCCAGCCAGGCGCGGCTGACCCTGGTCATCTACATGGGCATGCGCGGCGCACGGCAGATCCAGGACGGCCTGCTGGCCGGAGGCCTGGCCGCCGACACGCCCGTGGCCGTGGTGCAGCATGCCAGCCTGCCCCACCAGCGCCACGCCACCACGACGCTGGCCGCGCTGCACGTGACCCTGGCGCGCGAGGGACTGGCCAGCCCCAGCGTGATCGTGGTGGGCGACGTGGTGCGGGGCATGGGGGCGCTGGCCGGGCCGCGGCTGGATGCGGTGCGACAAGCGGCTGCCGCCGGCTGACGGCGCCGGCCCGGTTCCGCTGCACAATCGCGCACCCGCTCCTTCCCGCGGCGGGCGCCGTGGGACCGTGAGCCCGCGCCGCCCGGCGGCGCCGCCCTGCCCTGTCTTTCGTGACCCCTCCCTTCTTTGACGCCGTCATCATCGGCGCCGGCGCCGCCGGCCTGTTCTGCGCCGCCCAGGCAGGGCAGCGCGGCCTGCGGGTGCTGCTGATCGACCACTCGGCGCGCGTGGCCGAGAAGATCCGCATCTCCGGCGGCGGTCGCTGCAATTTCACCAACCGCGACCTGGACGTGCGCGCGCCGCAGCGCCACTTCGTCGGCGCCAACCCGCAGTTTTGCCGCTCGGCGCTGAGTCGCTATACGCCGGCCGACTTCATCGCCCTGGTGCAGCGCCACGGCATCGCCTTCCACGAAAAGCATAAGGGCCAGCTGTTTTGCGACCGCTCGGCCGAGGACCTCATCGGCCTCCTGCTGGCCGAGTGCGCCGACGGCGGCGTCGAGCGCTGGCAGCCCTGCAGTGTGAAAAATGTGGCCTTTTTGGCCGCAGGCCCAGAGCAGACAACGGGTCATTGCTATGAAATCGATACCGACCGGGGCCCGGTGCAGGCGCGCAGCCTGGTCGTGGCCACGGGCGGCCTGTCGATTCCGAAGATCGGCGCGACCGATTTCGGCTACCGCATCGCGCGCCAGTTCGGCGTGCCCCTGGTGGAGCAGCGCCCCGGCCTGGTGCCGCTGACCTTCGACGGCGCGGCCTGGGCGCCCTACGCCGGCCTGGCCGGCCTGGCGCTGCCGGTGGCCATCGCCACGGGCGAGGGCAAGAAGGGGCGAGCCGTCTTTCACGAGGATCTGCTGTTCACGCACCGCGGCCTGTCGGGCCCGGCGGTGCTGCAGATTTCCAGCTATTGGCAGCCGGGCACGGCGCTGCAGATCGACCTGGCGCCGGGCACCGACCTGGGCGCGGCCCTGCTGCAGGCCAAGGCGCGCTCCAGGAAGCGCATCGCCAACGAACTCGCCGCCCATGTGCCGACGCGCCTGGCCGACGCCTGGGCCGGCCAGAACGAGGAATGGCAGCGCCCCGTGAACGAGGCCGGCGACCGCGCCCTGCAGCGCCTGGCCGAGGCCCTGGCCGACTGGCGCCTGACCCCCACCGGCACCGAGGGCTACAAGAAGGCCGAGGTGACCCTGGGCGGCGTGGACACGCGCGCCCTGTCGCAGCAGAGCCTGGAGTGTCGCCACCAACCCGGGCTGTACTTCATCGGCGAGGTGGTGGACGTGACGGGCTGGCTGGGCGGCTACAACTTCCAGTGGGCCTGGTCCAGCGCCCACGCCTGCGCGCAGGCGCTGGCCGCAGGTTGAAGAGGCATCCGCCCCGCCCTTCCCGCTTCTGCCGCCTTCCTCGCCACTTGCACACTCCCCATCCAGACTCCGCTCGAGGCCAGCCATGCAGCGTCGCCACCTTCTTCGCCCCCCGGCCGCCCTGGCGCTGGCCACGGCCCTGTCTGCATGCGGACAGCGGCCACCCCTGCAGCCCGCCAGCGGCGCAGGCCTGCCGGGGCCCGCACCCGCCGGCGCGCCCCGCCCTGGCCGCCCGCCCGCGCAGGCCGCGGGAGCAACCCCGGGCGCACGCCCGGTGCCGGCGCTGCGCCCCGGCGCGGTGGTCGCGGTGCTGGCCCCTGCCTCACCGGCGGCCGGGCAGGCGCAGGCGGCGGCCCAGTGGCTGACCGCCCGCGGCTTCGTGCCGCGGCTGCACGCCAGCGCGCTGCAGCAGCCGCAGGGGCTGGACGGCCATGAGTTTCCGGCTGCGGGCGATGCCGAGCGGGCGCACGACCTGCACGCCGCCTTCGCCGATCCCGAGGTGGGCGCCATCGTCTGCCTGCGCGGCGGCTACGGCAGCGCGCAGCTGCTGGCGCGGCTGGACTGGGAGCTGCTGCGGCGCCATCCCAAGCCGTTCGTCGGCTACAGCGACATCACTGCCCTACACCTGGCACTGGCGCGCGAGGCGGGTTTCGTCACTTTCCACGGCCCCATGCTCGCATCCGACCTGCTGCGCGAGCCGCCCGAGCCGACCGAATCGCTCCTGGGGTCGCTGCTGCAGGGCCGGCTGGGCGCGGGCGACTGGCTGCCCCACCCCGAGCCGGCCAGCCTCGTGCCCCTGCGCGGGGGCGTGGCGCAGGGGCCGCTGGTGGGGGGCAACCTGGCGCTGATCAGCGCCCTCATGGGCACGCGCTGGGAGGTGGCCACGCAAGGCTCCATCCTGTTCATCGAGGACGTGGGCGAGGCGCCCTACAAGATCGACCGCATGCTGCTGCAGTTGCAGCTGGCCGGCAAACTGGAGCAGGTGCGCGGCGTGCTGGTCGGGGATTTTTCCGACATTTCGGCGGACACCAGCACGCCTGGGCGCCGCGAGGCGGATGCGCGGCGCCTCGCGCAGGTCCTGCGCGAGCGGCTGCTGCCGCTCGGTGTGCCGGTGCTGGCGGGCTGGAAGAGCGGCCACTGCCGACCCAACCTGACGTTGCCGCTGGGCGCCCTGGTCACGCTGGACGCCGACCGGGGCGGCCTGCAGCTGGCGCAGGGCGTCACCACCGCCTGAGCTGGAGCTCACCAATACGCTATATAATGCCCGGCTTTGCTGGCAAACGCCCGTCGGCCAATACTAGTTAGAGACGGGCAAAACCGCCGCGCACGGCTTGTGGGCCCGATCTTCCCGCAAACCCTCTGCTGGCACCCACTGGAAAACATGAGCTGATGACCACCATCCGTGTAAAAGAAAACGAACCCTTTGACGTGGCCCTGCGCCGCTTCAAGCGCACCATCGAAAAGCTGGGCCTGCTGACCGACCTGCGCGCCCGCGAGTTCTACGAAAAGCCCACCGCCGAGCGCAAGCGCAAGAAGGCCGCCGCCGTCAAGCGCCACTACAAGCGCGTGCGCAGCATGCAGCTGCCCAAGAAGCTGTACTGACCGGCACCCTGCCGTGGCGCGCCGCGAACGAGTCTGTCGTTCACCGGTCTCGCCCCACAACCCGCGCCAGGGACGCCAGGCGCGGGTTTTTTGTTGCTTTTTTCCATCAGGAGACCGCCATGGGCCTGAAGAGCCAGATCACCGAAGACATGAAGTCCGCCATGCGTGCCAGGGACAGCGGGCGGCTGGGCACCATCCGCCTGCTGCAGGCGGCCATCAAGCAGCGCGAGGTGGATGAGCGCATCGAGCTCGACGATGCCGCCGTGGTGGCGACGCTGGACAAGCTGATCAAGCAGCGCAAGGACAGCATCCAGGCCTTCGAGGCCGCCGGCCGCCAGGACCTGGCGGACCAGGAAAAGGCCGAGCTGGCGGTGCTGTCGGCCTACCTGCCCGAGCGCATGTCGGCCGCCGAGGTCGAGGAGGCCGTGCGCGCCATCGTTGCCGAGACGGGCGCAAGCGGCCCGGCCGACATGGGCCGCGTCATGGGCGTGGCCAAGACGCGCCTGGCCGGCAAGGCCGAGATGGGCCAGGTCTCCAGCGCGGTGAAGGCGGCTCTGTCACGCTGACGCTATAGTTTGCATAGCAAAAGACCGGTGCCTATCAAGGATTTGCAAGTGTTTTTCATCGCAAGTCCAGGAATTACGCTGGGTTGTTGCTCACTTTTTCATACCAACCGGAAAATCCCGCGGAGACCCTCATGCAGTGCCCCTTTCAGATTGCCGTGATCGCCGGCGACGGCATCGGCCGTGAAGTCATGCCCGAGGGCCTGCGCTGCGTGCAGGCCGCTGCCGAGCGCTTTGGCCTGGAGCTGGAGCTGCACCCGCTCGACTGGGCGCACTGCGACTACTACCTGGAACACGGGCGCATGATGCCCGAGGACTGGAAGGCGCAGCTCAGCGGCATGGACGCCATTTATTTCGGCGCCGTCGGCTGGCCGGCCACGGTGCCCGACCATGTCTCGCTGTGGGGATCGCTGCTGAAGTTCCGCCGCGAGTTCGACCAGTACATCAACCTGCGCCCGGTGCGCCTGTTCGAGGGCGTGCCCTGCCCGCTGGCCGGCAGAAAGCCTGGCGACATCGACTACGTGGTGGTGCGCGAGAACACCGAGGGCGAATACACGGCGCTGGGCGGCATCATGTTCGAGGGCACGGAGCGCGAGATCGTGATCCAGGAATCGGTCTATTCGCGCAAGGGCGCCGAACGGTTGCTGCGTTTCGCCTTCGACCTGGCCGCCAGCCGCGAGCGCCGGCATGTGACGCTGGCGACCAAGAGCAACGGCATCGCCATTAGCATGCCCTGGTGGGACCAGCGCGCCGAAGAAGTGGCGCAGGACTACCCCGGCGTGGTGCTGGACAAGCAGCACATCGACATCCTAGCGGCGCGCTTCGTGCTGCAGCCGGGACGCTTCGACGTGGTGGCGGCAACCAACCTGTTCGGCGACATCCTGTCCGACCTGGGGCCGGCGACCACGGGCACCATCGGCCTTGCGCCTTCGGCCAACCTGAACCCGGAACGCAGCTTTCCCAGCCTGTTCGAGCCGGTACACGGCTCGGCGCCGGACATCTATGGGCGCGGCATCGCCAACCCGATCGCCATGGTCTGGTCGGGCGCGCTGATGCTGGACTTTCTTACCGAGGGAGACGGCGCGGGCCGCGCTGCGCACGACGCCATGCTGCGCGCCATCGAGCAGGTGCTGCGTTCGGGCCCGCGCACGCCCGACCTGGGCGGCAGCGCCAGCACGGCGGAAGTCGGCCAAGCCTTGGCCGCGGCCATCGCCCAGGCCTGACGCAGCTGCCAAGGCCCGGCCGGCCCGGTCAGCCCGGGCTGCCGCGTGGGCACAGGGATCTGGCTGTCAGGGCGAGAACTTCGCGCAGTCGAGCGGCCGCTCGCCGGTGGGCACCGGGCAGCGGTTCATCTCGAAGGGCGATTGCGCGAGCAGGGTGGTCAGGGCGCTGGAGACCATGACGATGGCCCAGAACACGAAGAAGGCGATGGTATAGACCCCCTGGCGCGACAACGTGACGGGCTGGTCGAACCAGTAGAGCGAGCCCGGATCGACGAACGCAAAAACCACCATCTCCAGCACGCCCGCCATCAGGAAAGCGGGCCAGCCTATCCACATCATCCGTTGGGTGCGCATCAGTGACCTCCATGCAATGCCTGCAGACTAGCACTGCGACGGCTGCGTGCAAAGGTGGCCACTCCTGAATCCCTGTCAGACCGCGCCGCGAAAAAACCTGTTAAAGCGGCGCACCGCTGCGATGAGTCGATGAGGCGATGCAGCGGCGCGGCGGCAGCGGTGCCGCGCGGCTGCCGCACGCTCACCGGGGCTTGTGCTCGGCCGGGGTGGCTGCGTGGTTGCGCCCCTTGATGGCTGGCTCCATGCCGGCAGCCTGCTGGGTGCCCGCCGCGGCCCCGCCCTCTTCCTGCAGCGTCTTGTTGATGTCCAGCCCGCGCTGGTAGTAGTCCTCGGCCACCACGGGGTCGGGCCGGCTCATGGCCAGCCACAGGGTGAAGAAGCCGGCCACGACCACGATGGCGGGGCCGGCGATGATCAGCCAGACATGGCCGTACTTCCACCACGGCTGCGAGGGCGGCTGGCCGGCAGCCTGAGGGGACGGAGAGGAAGACATCTTGGTGCTCATGGAAGGCGCCCGGGCCCGCACGACCGGCGGGCATCATGGAAGGAAAAAGCCCCGAAGCCGCCCGGCAGGGGCTTCGGGGTGGATCGCCGCGGCTGCGAGGCCCGCGGGTGGCGTCAGCGCGGCACCAGGAAGACGGATTTTTCCGCCACCTGGACGCCGGTGGTCTCGGCGCGGATGTCGAAGTACACGGTATGCGAGCCGGGCGGCACCGCGCCGTAGGGCAGGTGCAGCCGCACCGACACCCAGCGCGAATCCGCTGCGTCGATGTCGACCTCGGGCTCGGAGGCCAGCTCCAGCCCTTCGAGGCCGCGGGCGCTGATGGCGTAGCGCTGCGGCTGCTCGGTGGCGTTCATGATCTGCAGGCGATAGACGTTCTCCAGCTTGCCGCCGGCCACGATGCGCGACAGCGCGGCGCGGTCGCGCACCACGTCCACCTTGAAGGGCGTGCGCACCACAAGGCTCGCCAGCATGCCCAGGCACAGCGCCACCAGCACGCCCGAGTACAGCAGCACGCGCGGGCGGAACACGCGCTTGAGCATCTGCGACTGCGTCCAGTGGTTGGCCACGCCGTTCTGCGTGGAAAACCGGATCAGCCCGCGCGGGTACTTCATCTTGTCCATCACGGTGTCGCAGGCGTCCACGCACAGGCCGCAGCCGATGCATTCGTACTGCAGGCCGTTTCGGATGTCGATGCCCGTGGGGCAGACCTGCACGCACAGGGTGCAGTCGATGCAGTCGCCCAGGCCCTTGGCCTTGTAGTCGATGGTCTTGTTACGCGGCCCGCGCGGCTCGCCGCGCTCGGGGTCGTAGGTCACGACCATGGTGTCCTTGTCGAACATCGCGCTCTGGAAGCGCGCGTACGGGCACATGTACTTGCACACCTGCTCGCGCAGGAAGCCGGCATTGCCGTAGGTGGCGAAACCGTAGAAGAGGACCCAGAAGATCTGCCACGAGCCCTGCAGCGCCATCAGCTCGCCGCCGAGCTCGCGGATGGGCACGAAATAGCCCACGAAGGTGAAGCCTGTCCAGAAGGACACGGCGATCCAGACGGCCTGCTTGAGCGTCTTCTTCCAGATTTTCTCGAAGGTCCACGGCCCGTTGTCCAGGCGCATGCGCGCGCTGCGGTCGCCCTCGATCTTGTGCTCGATCCACATGAAGATCTCGGTATAGACCGTCTGCGGGCAGGCAAAGCCGCACCACAGCCGCCCCGCCACCGCCGTGAACAGAAACAGCGACAGCGCCGAGATGATGAGCAGGCCGGTGAGGTAGATGAAGTCCTGCGGGTACAGCACCAGCCCGAAGATGTAGAAGCGCCTTGCCCCCAGGTCGAACAGCACCATCTGGCGCTCGCCCCACTGCAGCCAAGGCAGGCCGTAGAAGACCAGCTGCGTGAGGTACACCATGGCCCAGCGCCAGCGCGCGAACAGGCCGCTGATGGAGCGCGGGTAGATTTTCTTCTGCGCCTCGTACAGCGAGACCATCTCGCCCTGGGAACTCCCCTGGGCTGCGGGAACGATGGGAATGATCTTCTTGCGGGGCTGCCCGTCGGCTGGCTTCATTTGGCGATCTCGGGGAGAAAGGGTCGGTGGCTGGCAGGACCCTTTCCGGAAACGAAAAAACGGCCGGAGTCCCGCTCGGGGAGCGGGACCGCCGGCCGCACATCAGGGCATCAGCGGTTGCCGCCGGCCTTGTTGTTGGACAGGCCCCAGACGTAGGCCGTCAGCACATTGATCTGCGCATCGGTCAGCTTGTCCTTCTGCGCCGGCATTTCATTGGTCTTGCCGTTGTTGATGATATTCACAATCGCGGCCTCGCCCCAGCCATGCAACCAGATGTCATCGGTGAGGTTGGGGGCACCCAGGGCCGTGTTGCCCTTGCCATCCGCGCCGTGGCAGGCCGCACAGGCCGTGAACTTGGACTTGCCCAGCGACGCCTTGAGGGAGTCGTGCGGGCTGCCCGACAGGCTCAGCACGTAGTGGGCCACGTTGCGCACGTCATCGCTGGAGCCGACGGCGGCGGCCATTGGGGGCATGATGCCCACACGGCCTTCCTTGATGGTCTGGTGGATGTTCTCCGGCGTGCCGCCGTGCAGCCAGTCGCCATCCACCAGGCTGGGGAAGCCCTTGCTGCCGCGGGCGTCCGAGCCGTGGCACTGCGCGCAGTTGTTCATGAACAGGCGGTCGCCGATGGCCATGGCCGCCGGGTCGGTGGCCAGCTCTTCGGTCTTCATGCTGGCGAAGCGCGCGTAGATGGGTTCGAGCTCCGTCTGGGCGCGGTTGACCTCGGCGCGGTACTCGCCGAGCTGCGACCAGCCGAGCTGGCCCTTGTAGGTGCCCAGGCCCGGATAGGCGATCAGGTAGCCGGCGCCGAAGATCAGCGTCAGCACGAACAGCCACATCCACCAGCGGGGCATGGGGTTGTTCATCTCCGTCAGGTCCTCGTCCCAGACGTGGCCGGTGGTGTTGTCGGCGGCGGACTCGATCTTCTTGCGCGAGGTCAGCCACAGCAGCAGGGCGCAGCCGACGATGCCGGCGATGGTGATGCCCGCTACGTAGAGGGACCAGAAATTACTGGTGAAATCGCTCATGGGTTATCTCTTTTATGGGTGCGGTAGTCCATCAGTCCTCGATGAAGGGCAGTTGCGCCGCCTCATCGAAGCGGGCCTGGTTGCGGCGCATGTACGCCCAGAACCAGATGCCCACGAAGCACGCCAGCGATGCCAGCGTGGCCACGATGCGCATGGTGGTGATGTCCATGGCAGCTCCTTCTGATTACTTGAGCGCCCGGCCCAGGACCTGCAGATAGGACACGACGGCGTCCATCTCGGTCTTGCCCTTGACGGCCTCGGAGGCCCCGGCGATCTCTTCGTCGGTGTACGGCACGCCCACCGTGCGCAGCGCCTTCATGTGGCGCGGCATGGCCTCGGCGTCCACCTGGTTCTTTTCCAGCCACGGGTAGGCGGGCATGTTGGACTCGGGCACCACGTCACGCGGGTTGTTCAGGTGGATGCGGTGCCACTCGTCGCTGTACTTGCCGCCCACGCGGTGCAGGTCGGGGCCGGTGCGTTTGGAGCCCCACTGGAAGGGATGGTCATAGACGAACTCGCCTGCCACCGAGTAGTGGCCGTAGCGCAGCGTCTCGGCGCGGAACGGACGGATCATCTGCGAGTGGCAGTTGTAGCAGCCCTCGCGCACATAGACGTCGCGCCCGGCCAATTGCAGCGCGGTGTAGGGCTTGACGCCCTGCACGGCTTCGGTGGTGGACTTCTGGAAGAACAGCGGCACGATCTCCACCAGGCCGCCGATGG